>NZ_JBFTSK010000028.1:0-94547 GCF_056399985.1 Chitinophaga sp. 01L420 | reverse complement strand
ACAGCTACACCGTGCAGCAGGGCGATATGGATATGGATGGTATTACACTCGGCACARCAGTTACCGGCACTATCCGTAACACAGCCGGAAAAGATGCAGTACTCACACTCAATAATGTAGGCAACACTACCGGGGTACTGGTAAATACCACTAATCCGGGTGTAGTCATTTCCACTACCGCTACCTCGCCGGTGATTGCACCATTCACCGCGACCATCACCTTCACCGAAGCGGTGACTGGATTTACACTGGGTGACATTACCACCACCAACGCTACCCTCAGCGCATTCCAGACAACAGATAATATCACTTACACCGTTCTCGTAACACCTGCCACAGATGGCGCGGTAACCCTACAGGTACCAGCAAGTGTAGCCGTGAACGTGGGTAATAATAGCAATACCGCTTCCAATACATTAAGCCTCGTTTTTGCAGGAACAGCTCCTGTARTAACAGCAGTAGATGTACCGGCMAATGCCATTTACMGACTTGGCCAGGTACTCTCCTTCACCGTTCACTTCAGTGAACCGGTGAATGTTACCGGTGCTTCATCGCTGGATGTAATCATAGGCGCCACTACAAGATCCGCTACACTTGTAAGCGGCAGCGGCACCAATGCTTTATTGTACAGCTACACCGTGCAGCAGGGCGATATGGATATGGATGGTATTACACTGGGTACCACACTTACCGGCACTATCCGTAACACAGCCGGCAAGGATGCAGTACTCACACTCAATAATGTAGGCAGCACTACCGGCGTACTCGTAAATACAACACATCCTTCGGTAGTATTATCTGGTAACATTCCTGCACGTGTGAATACTCCGGTTACCGTGAATATTACTTTCAGCGAAATGGTGAACGGATTGACCACAACGGGCATCGTTGCCTCCAACGCCACAGTGAGTAACCTGCAAACAACTGATCATATCAACTATACTGCAGTAGTAACTCCATTGACTGATGGAACAATCAACGTAAGCATACCTGCCGGCGCAGCTGCAAATACAGGAGGCAACGAAAATACCGCCTCCAATACGCTGAGCTTTATTTATGACGGTACTCCTCCTGTTATCAGTCCTCAGACTTTCAACATCAACTTTAACAGTCCGGTAGGTACCCAGGCTGGTGTGCTCACCGCCACCGATGCCGCAGGTACGATACAAAACTGGGCGATTACCACAGACGGCAGCGGTGGCGCCTTCGCAATTGATGCTACCGGTGCCATTACCGTAAAAGATGCAGYGATACTCAGCAGCAAGGCCGGTACCACAGTTAGTGTAACCGTTACCGTGAGTGACGGACTAAATACAAGTGCACCAACAACTATTCTTATCAATATTTCAGCTGCATTTGTCAATCAGCCACCTACGCTTGATGCGATTGCAGATGCTGTTGAATGTGCTGGTACGGAAGAACATACCATACAGCTCAAAGGCATATCAGCGGTAGAACCTGGACAAACGTACAGCATCAGCGTTACTGCGGATCAGTCTTATTTTGATATACTGACGGTGACGAATGGCGTACTGCACTACCAGCTAAAAAGCAATATTACCGGCGGCCTGGTCAACGTGACCGTTACGATCAAAGACAACGGCGGCACTGCCAATGGCGGTGTAGACACACGCCAACGGACCTTCAGCATTACGATCAACACACCACCAGCCGTGACAATCAGCAGTAATAAAGGCAATACTGTTTCCAAAGGCGATATCATACAACTCACTGCCACCGGAGGTAATAACTACCACTGGACAACGGTAGACGGCATTATCAGCGGACAACAAACCGCCGTACTGCAGGCAAGAATTATGGTTAATACCACTTACGAGGTAACCGTAGTCAACGCCGCAGGATGTCGGAATACCGGCAGCATTAATATTGCCGTAATAGAAGATTTTAAAGTAGAATCTACCAATATCCTGACACCAAACGGGGATGGCAAAAACGACAGATGGGTGATCCGTAACATCGACAGCTATCCTAATAATGAAGTGAAAGTGTATGATCGCGCAGGGCGCATTGTATTCCAGCGCAGAAACTACAGCAACGACTGGGATGGCACAGTTAACGGTAGTCCGCTGGCAGAAGGTACCTACTATTACATTCTGACAATCAGCGGCAGCACGAAAACGGCAAAGGGATATATTACCATCATCCGGGATCAGCAATGACCCCATTAAATTGTGATATCATGCATCTTTCATCAGGTATACAATGCTATATAAAACATATGCGGACATTATTGCTTTGCTTCGTGTTGCTGACAGCAGCAGGTTACCAGCTGGGCTGGGCTCAATCTCTCAGTAATACACCTGCCCTGCTGGAACCCTCTTCTACCCAGTATTTCCAGAATCAATACCTGGCCAACCCCGCTATGGCGGGGGTAGATAGCGGTCTGCATCTGAACGCCGCCTATCGCCGGCAGCTGAATGGTATTGATGGCGCACCCATCTCCAAATTTTTCACAGCTGATGGGTATATCGGCAACCGGGTGGGCGCTGGTCTTCATGTCTTTAATGATGAGGCAGGATTGCTAAACCGTACCCGTATCGCACTCTCCTACGCCTACCACCTTCCGTTGGGTAATCGCGGACAAACACTCCACCTCGGCCTGTCGCTGGCCATGAATTTCCAGCGCATAGACTATAAAGCAGTAAACGGAGAAGAAACCGATCCATCTATCGGCGCATTTAACCGCCGCGATAACTATTTTGAAGGAGAGTTTGGAGCGGCTTATACCAATGAACACTGGACTGTGCAGGGATCATTACCCAATATAAGATCCCTCTTTACCGGCGATGATAAAGCGGTAGACGGTGGTACCATTTATTTCACGGCACTTTCCTATAAATTTCAACCGGAAGGCGCTGTGAGCAGCATCATCCCCAAAGTATGCTACAGGGGAGTAAGAGGAGGCGACAATATACTGGATCTTGGTTTGAATGTAGGCTTCCTGCGCAATGTGGCCAATGTGCTGGCACTATATCATACCTCCGGTAGTTTCACCGGAGGAATAGGTGTCAATATCCAGCAAACCGTTACGCTGCAGGCCATGTACACGACTCAGACCAACGGTATGAAAACTTATGTAGATGGTGGATATGAAATAGGACTTACTGTTAACCTTTTCAGGCAATAATGGGGAGATAGCGGCAATGGTAACGGCCCATCGCAGGCGTTTATTTTGTCGCAATTGCCCCTCAGAAATACGTGATTACCCCTCCAGACCTTCCGGTATTGGAAATACCTTTGCTGTATCATTAAGTCATCATTAAATCAAATACAATGACACACTTAACGGCTTCCCGCAAAGCAACTCCTGCCACCGGTACATTAAAGAAACAGTTTACCGCCACCCTGCTGAAGAGTCCCAATAAAGGTGGCTGGACTTATGTCATCTGGCCCGAATCAGTGTCCTTCTTCGGTACCAGAGGGCTCGTAAAAGTAAGAGGTACGGTTGATAACCACCCGTTCGAAAGCTCCTTTATGGCATTGGGTGATGGCACACACAAACTACCTATCAAGGCAGATCTGCGCAAACTGATCAGAAAAGAGGCAGGCGATACAGTTACGGTTCGACTGCAGGAGCGGCTGTAACACCGGAAATATCCATGATATAACTCGTCAGCTGACGGATTTTTCCGCCCTCCATATGGAACATATCACAGAATACAATACGAAGTGTGCCGCCGTCTTTTCGTTTAGACTGTACCGTGCCTTCTGCCACCACCAGGTTGCCTTCTTCCACCATACGTGTAACGGTGATAGCGGGGCTGCCCACAAAGGCATCGTTCTCTATTGCGCCATCAAAAGCGGCTTTTCCGATCAGGTGATAATACCCGGGCAGCTCCCATATTACGTTGTCTGTTAAACAGGATAAAATGGCTTCATGATCCGTTCTGGAAAAAGCTTCCATGTACTTTACTACAGTTTGTTTATTCTCCGTCATGTAATGATTCGTTTTAAACAAAGTTAACAGTAACCCTTTACATCATCGGGGGCATACCTGCCAAAACAGCGGGCATTTTGCGCCAAATTGTTTTAATTTGCTGCTATGATCCATTTCCCCGAAACAGCAACTTTCCAACGATTATTAGCCGGCATACTTTTTTGCCTGCTTTGTATTACGGCATCTGGCCAAAACAAAATCAATACTTATCAGTCGTTGTTCCAAACTAACCAATACCTGAAGTACTGGACAATTACCCTGTCTCATTTCAGTCTGTCTTCATTTACCTATACCCGTACGATTAATTTCGAAAATATGATCCTGGATGATAGTCTGAATAATAACGATCTCTCTTTTCGGCAAACATTCGGGAAACTGGTCAGCTATTCGCCCGATAAGCAAAAGTACCTGGATCTGAATAGTGGTCAAATTGTGTTCGATACAGTGTACACTAACGGGAAAAAAGAGGTTAATATTTTAGCAGATATAGATCAGTACCTGACCCTGGGCGACTACACCGCCAAGAAATCTACCCGCCTCCTCTTTATGGGTGCTACGTCATACATGGATGAAGCAGAATGGATATCAGATAACACTTTTATAGTGGTCGGGCTAAACACTGAAAAAGAATCTTTTTCTCCGTTCATATACATAGGGGATATTAAAAAACGACAATTTTATTGCTATCTCACAAATAATAAAGACATCACACGACATAGTTCTTACAGATCTCCTAAATGGAACCGATTAAAGGGGATTAAGTTCTAAGCTATCTATAACAATGCAGGCTTCCAATATACAATACATGCTATTCACCGCATCCGAGTAAGCATCCGGCAGGGTGGTAAATTCAAAATCGATTTGAGGTGACCATAAAAAATAATTGGCAAAAAAGTCATAATGGAATCTGACGATATCGCTGTCGAATAGGTTAATTAATTCGCCGTTATTTACCTGAACGGCATAGTCTTGCACTAGTCCAACATTATGATAAACGGATTCCAGCAAATCGGTGGCTGTGGCAGGAATATTCCGCATAGACAAAACATCCAGATCCATTACGGAATCAGGGTTTTCTATAAGATCGCCTTCCCTTGCCCATGCCTGTAGTAATTTAATATCAAAGAAATGGTCCGTATTTAAAACAACCCGGAATACGTCACCCCGATTTGAGAATAACAATAGCTTCCCAGTCGTATCCACTATGAATTTATCAATATCATTATCATCTGTTCCCCAAACAGTATAATAGGAAGCTCCTTTATATATTACTTCGATTAAAAACTTTCTGTATTTCTGCGACGGATCCTCATTCATAGCAGTTTTTTCCGGTTGTTCTTTACTCATTAAAATTATTTCTACTAAGTTATAAAAATAAAACGATGTTATTCTCCTATTCGGGATTTTCTTACATTCGTTATCAGCACACTTTCACAACGCAAGTACCTGATCATGAGAACGCAATTAATTTTACCACACACGTCCATTTCAGGCTATGTCAGCAATATAGTGGTGATTGAAAACAATAATGTTTACCGGGAAACGATTTTACCGCTCATTGCCAGGGGCTATCCCAGCATCGTTTTCCAGCTCACAGATACCGGCCTGCTGGTAAGTGCCGATAAAAAGATGGATAACCTGGTACTCTACGGCCAAAACATAAAACCCATAGCACTCCATGTAGCAGGACATATCACCGTGATTGCGTACTTCCTGTATCCGCATATTTTAAAAACCCTGTTTGCTGCAGACGCAAAAGAATTAACAGACAGCAGTATCGATTTAAGTCTTACCAAAACGGCCAGGGACATGAGTCTCAAAGAACAACTGCTGAATGCCCCTAATCTGCATACCCGTCTTCAGCTCCTGGACAGCTATGTATTGAAGCTGGCAGCCCCTAAGCATGGCGCCTCCTCCCCGGATGCTATTTCTTTTGCCACCCGGCTCATCCAAAGTAATAATGGCCTGGTTTCCCTGCCGGAGGTACAGAAAGAACTCTATGTAACCGAGCGGACTTTGCAACGCCTGTTTGAATCACATGTGGGTGTTTCGCCTAAAACCTTCAGCCGGATCTGCCAGTTTCATTCTGCGTTACAACACCTTCATCACACGCAATTTTCGGATATGATTAACGTAGCCTATGCAAATGGTTATGCCGATCAAAGTCACCTGATCCGGGCCTTTAAGGAGTTTACCAACTATTCCCCTCTTGAATACCTGAAGGCTGCTACTGATTTCCCGCATTGATTCCCCTTTGCCAAAAATTGTCGGGTTTGTTCTATCATTTATTTCGGGCTCGCCGTTACTTTGTATCATTAAATCAAAAGTATATGAGAAAGATAATTGTTTCCGCCTGGGTAACACTGGATGGCATCTTTGATGCAGACACCATGGGTCAATGGTTTGCTCCTTATGACAGCGAAGACAGAAGAAAGTATATCCAGAATGGTATTCTGGCCTCCGGAGCATTTCTATTCGGCCGTAAAACATACGAAATGCTGGCTCCCTATTGGTCTTCCCTGAAGAATAATGAAATGGGAGTAGCAGATCAGCTAAACAATTCACCTAAGTATGTGGTTTCTTCTACGCTGCAACAGGCCGGCTGGAATCATTCTACCATTATCAAAGAAAATGTGGTGGAAGAAATTACCCGGCTGAAACAACAGCCTGGTAAGGATATCCAGATAGAAGGCAGCGCTACACTGATACAAACGCTGGCAGCCGCCCACCTGATAGATGAGTATCAATTCCTCGTACATCCGGTGGTGATGGGAAGTGGCAAACGCTTTTTTAAAGACGGCCTGCAGGTGGAGGGGTTGCAGCTTCTGGAAACGCAAACCCTGGAGCTGGGAGTCGTGTTCCTCCGTTATCAGGCCGGAAAGAAGAAATAAAACGAAAAAAGGCACTGGTGATCCAGCGCCTTCTTCGTGTCATGGTCCTTATGACAAGCATACAGCACAAGCACTGTTGCTTCTATGTAAATCCACCTGTTTAGTTTTATGGTATCTTATTAGAAAGAGTGCTGCCCGGTAGCTGACAATATGGTTCCTGTGGAGGTGGCTTCTTTCTTTAACTGACCATCTACATAAATCTGTACTTTCAATGTGGCCGTGCTGGAAACACCTGTACCATTAATCGTGATATTGGCACTGACAGCAGATGCAGGAACATTGATTTCAGCACTTGACCAGGTATTACCACTCAGATTTGAAGCGGAGGTGATTTGGGTATCGTATCCGTAAGCTACAACAGTTAAATTCACGCCTGCCGAGCCCTCTGCTTTAAATACCAGTTTGTGGGTGGTTCTTCCCGGAGCGTCATCTTTATCGTCTTTTTTACAGGCGCTAAATAATGTCGCGATCATTAAAGCTGGAAATAAAATTTTTCTGAGCAATTTCATATTTGCGTATTGATAGCATGCCTACTCTTTTATGCTACAGTTTTCGGCTTCCCTGTTTTTGAGATTTATATGGCTAACATTCAACAGTACAGGCGCAAAGTTAAACCGGTGGTTTGCTGCAAACAATACCCGGATACCCGGTTTCACAACTACCTGTTTCCAGGTATTTTTGGTAAAGGGTACGATGTATCCACAATAGTTATTATTTTGCCTGTATGAGAAGACTGTTTTTCCTCTTATTCCTATTGATAGCAAATAACTGTTTTGGGCAGATACATCTGAGCG
This sequence comes from Chitinophaga sp. 01L420, assembly GCF_056399985.1. Lineage (NCBI taxonomy): Bacteria > Pseudomonadati > Bacteroidota > Chitinophagia > Chitinophagales > Chitinophagaceae > Chitinophaga > Chitinophaga sp. 01L420. Next base: position 86,904 of record NZ_JBFTSK010000028.1, on the reverse strand, counting down.
GAAAGTCACCCACCGATAGTCTGGAAAACGTATTACTACGGGGCGGCTCAGACAGTATCCGGGTCAGGGCCAGTTTTGCATTGGCGGACTTCTGGACAGCGAAAGATACCCTCAAGGCCAGGAAATTCCTGGAGGACGGAGTGCCATACATAAAAAAACAGCCCTATTTACAGGCGCTGTATCATTATTACGATGGCCACCTGCTCTCTCAAAATCACCCGGATGAAAGCCAGGAAAAATACCTGCTGGCAGACACCCTGCTTAGCCGCTTTAAAACCCAGGAGGCCTACCTTTTCAGGGCCAAAGCCTGGTATGAGTACGGCAGACTACAGCAGCACAAGGATAACTATAAAGCATTCGCCGATATTATACTTAACAAATCCATTCCGCTCGCCCGGCAATCGGGCAGCCAGACACTGATCGGAAAAAACTACCTCGGACTTGCCATTATATTTAAAAATGCCGGCCAGTTCGACAAAGCGGAAACCTATTGTCAGCAAGCAATTGAGATATTAAAAACCGTTCCCCCACCCAGCCCCGAACTGATTGATGCCTATCATACCATTGCGGAAAACTATTCACTGGCCGGAAAAAATGTCAATGCCAGGGCGGCACTGGATAGCATGTATCCCCTGCTGAGCGCGTACCCCGACTCAGAGTACTATCTCGACTATTACAACGCGGAAGGTCTCTATTTTACCGTTAATGGCCAATTCAAAGATGCGCTGGCCAGTCTTGATAAAGGAATTGCCCTGGCGAAAAAACTTGGGCTGGATTATGAAGAACAACGGCTGCTGATGCAAAAATTCTACGCCTATTATAACGATAAAAGTTACCTGCCTGCTAAAGAGGTGCTAACCCACCTGATGAAGCAGAAGCTGATGATGGGCATAACCAGCAACCGGCTACAACTGTATTATGGTATGGCGGCGACTTACGAAGGACTCAAACAATGGGGTCCGGCATATGAGTGGATGAAGCGTTACAGTGAGCTCAGTGACAGCGTGTCTCAGAGCCAGTTAAAAAACGATGTGCACGCCCTTGAAATAAAATACAAGGATGCAGAGAAACAAAAAGAAATCAATGCACTGAAAGCCCGGCAGATACAGGAATCCCTGGCCGCCAAAAACACCAGGCTGTTGACCTGGTTGCTGGGATCTGCCAGTATCTTTTTGCTGGTGGTCCTTATATTTGCCCTCATCATTTACCGGAGCAACAAAAAACTGCTGGCACAGAAAGAACTCAGCTACCAGCAACATCTCCACGAAATAGAACAGCAACAACAGCTGCAATTCAGTCAGGCGGTGCTACAGGGAGAAGAACAGGAACGCCGGCGACTGGCCCGGGACCTGCACGATGGACTAGGTGGTATGCTGGCAGGTGCTAAAATAAATTTGTCTGCACAAATTGAAGATACCTTCTCCGTTGATCAACGCACCGAACTGGAAAAGATCACGCTACAGCTGGATAATTCTGTTACTGAGTTGCGCCGCATTGCGCATAATATGATGCCCGTTAACCTGCTCAAATTTGGCTTAACCACAGCCCTGAAAGATCTGTGTGAATCGCTGATGAGTGAAACCACCCATATTGATTTCCAGGCACTGGGTATAGAAGATACCCTTCGGGAAGAAGTACAGATCCATATCTACCGCATTGTACAGGAACTATTGGCCAACGCCATCCGTCATGCACATGCTACCAATATTATATTGCAATGCAGTCAGAATGATCAGCTCTTCTTTATTACCCAGGAAGATAATGGCAAAGGCTTCGATCCCAATACCACCGGCCCTGCAAAAGGTATTGGTTTGAGTAATATAAAAAACCGGGTAGGCTTCCTGAAAGGAAAAATTGACATAGATTCGGTACCGGATGAAGGAACTACCATAAATATTGAGCTACATGTTAACTAAAAATACAGCGCTTGCCATTGTTGACGACCACCCTATTGTACTGGAAGGCCTGCAAAGGCTGCTGGCAAACGTGAACGGCATAACTATCACAGGCTGCTTTACGACAGGATCGGCTTTTATTTCCTTCTTAGAGGAAAATAAAGTAGATATCCTTTTACTCGATATCACCCTGCCGGATGTAAATGGTATAGAGTTATGTAAAACCATAAAGGAGATGTCGCCCGCCACGCATGTGCTGGCGCTGAGTAACCATTCCGAACGCAGCATGATACTACAGATGCTTCAGAACGGCGCCACCGGTTACTTACTCAAAAACATCTCTTCTGAAGAATTAATTGCCTGCATTCACGAAGCCATGAGTGGCCTCATCACCTTCAGCAAAGCAGTCAGGGAAATTATGGCCCGTCCGTCTGTAGGTGAATTAAAAAGTACCCCCCAGCTCACCAAAAGGGAAAAGGAAATACTGTATTTAATAGCAGAAGGTCAAACCACGCCAGACATCGCACAACAACTGAATCTGAGTCCACTGACCGTAGAAACACATCGCAAAAACCTGATCCAGAAATTCCAGGTAAGAAATGTAGCCGCATTAATAAAAATGGCGAGTCAGCAAGGGCTGGTTTAACGCGCTTTTTTCGTCAGGTCGAGATCTGCCACTTCTACATCCCAATGCGCCAGCAACAATTCAAACCGATGCTTCTCCGCATTTTGAAAAGCTTCCTGGTCCGGATACAATGCTTTTACATAAGGGGCTGTCAGATTTTCATCAAAAGCCAGTGCCGCATTTTTAAAAACTACTGTCACACGAAAATCCCAGCGGGTATCTTCTCCACTATGCAGTCGGGGGCTGCTGGCGGTAATGCTGATCACATCTCCTTTTTCCTGGGCTTTTCTGAGTAATGGTAAGTGGTTGGCCTTCCATAAACTGATAAATTCAGCGGCGCTCCCCCACTTCACCCGGTAATAATCTTCTACTGCAAAGTATTCACTACTGGCGGATTTCTGCGCGAAGCCGGACTGGGAAATGGCGGCTAAAAAAGCACCCATAAAAAGTACTTTCAACATAAAACGGCGATAAGGAGCAGGTACGTTCATTTGTATTTTTTTGGGATGATAAGAATTCCTACTGCTGTTTATAACAGTTAAAAATGGTGGCGCTATTAATACTAGTGGGTATCTAACAGTAACGAATATACGATACTTCAACAACCAGAAAGTATCTCCGTCTGTTTAATAACTGCTTGTTTCCCGCAATACCACACCCATTAGTCCACTAAATATGTAGACAAATATATTCCGTTAATCCGGAAAAACAAATTTTGATTGCAGAAGCGCTGTAGGAGATACTATTTTTCAGGAATTGTTGTTGATTGCGCGTAATTCCCGGCCGGAAATGGCTTTGGTTTCCCAGGCCTTCTTAATTCTTAATAGCATAACGATATAAAAGATTTCCAATACGGCCCTTACTATACTTATTATTGCCACCGAAAAAGGCAATTTGAGAGATAAAACATTAATTAGGGAATAGCAATCGATTAATATACCAATCCCGGCTACTATTAACGTGAACAGAATGGCATGTTTCATTTCCAGTATGATAAAAATGTTTGCCAGAATTAGCAGGATAGGAAAGAAATCGCTAAAGGAAAAAAATGAGCCCAACCCAGTCAGAAAGCCTGTGTCTATTGCTGACTGATATTTTATGTAAAAGCAAAAACGGATAGTGAATGAGATCGCAGTGAACACTAAAAAAAGCCAGACAAGTACTTTCAAGCCAACCGGCATAAGCTCCCGACGGCGTAACTGTGTTCCTTGTATAAAATCCTGATCAAAAATCGAAGATGGATCCTGTTGCATAGTAAAATAATATAGGCATTCGGGTTAGCCAGGATAACAAAGCCGCTCCAACCAAACCAGTTAAGCGGCCTTACTGTATTTTCAACTGATTAATTCAACACATAAAATGCCAGCACCTTCTGCACATCGTACACATTCACTGACTTGTTAAACTGCTTTACTATGCTGGGTTGCAACTCGCTGGAGATCCAGATCTTCAGCTCCGCATCCAGATCAAAAGTACCCGCTGTTTCCACGCTGAATCTCGATATGCTTTTATACGTTACACTGCGGTATTCGGTTTTACTACCGGTGATGCCTTGCTTATCGATCAGTATTAAACGCTTATTCGTAAAAATAAACGTGTCCCTGATCAGTTTAAAACCGAGTTCAATGGTTTCTGAATCGATCAGCAGTTTACCATAATCTTTAATTAATTGTTCCTGGCTTACTTCGCCGGCATTGCCCAGTAGTCCTGAAAAGAATCCCATAATATAAGGTTGAGTTTAAATGCTACGGCGGCAAAGCTATGAAATATGTTCATTTTCCATATAAAAATCGAAATTATCAAGCTTATTCCAGTATCAGTTTGATTTCATTATTCCTTCGCATATCTGTACTGAGATTGAATGTTTTCGATTTACGGCCATAACGGATCCGTAGTTCAGCGGTGTTGGGCGGAATAGATCCCAGGTTGTCTGCGGTGAATAATAATATATTTTCTCCGGGTTGTAAATGAATCCGGATTTCCTGCATCACCGTTTTAACCGGAAAGCCGGTAACAATCCACTGCCCGTTAAGCGACAGGGAAATGCTGTCTCCATCCTGCACTTTAGTATCTCTCAGCTCTAATACAATTTCAGCGGTGTTGACGGGAATGCTGGCCACCGGAACGTTTTCACGGTGTATCACATTGGTGGTGGTGATGTTGGTTACAGGTCCCGGAACAATACCGGTACGCTTCCCATTAGCTGGATGATAGATATTGGCAACAAGAAAGGTTGCATAGGCATTCGACTGGTTACTGAAATTAAACTTGTATTCTTTGTTGTCGATAGTAGCTTGTAAAAGGCCCGTGTTAGGTGGCAGATGCCCGTAGTTGTCCGCGAAAAAAATGAACCGGTTGCTACCGGTATCCAACTTCACGTTCAGCCGCCGGTTATGATCATTTATTTGCTCCCGGGTAAAAATCGCCTTGCCATTATGCAGCAGGGTAACGGTATCTTTATCGTATTGCTCCTGGTCAATGATCTGCAGTGCAATGAGACTATCGTTTGATATAATGCTGTCGTACATGCCGAAGTATACCCGGTTATTTTCCGGATGCAGTATACGTTGCACGGTGGAATCTGCCATAGGCTTATTGCCGGCTTTGGTGAGGGTGGCCGCGCCACGGTACAGAAAATCACGTAATGCCACTTTAGACTGCTCGTAAATTTCATCATCCTCATCAAGCCCCCGCATCCAGATATCAAATTTATCTATCCACATGCGGTTCAAAGCGATCTTACCATCCTGGTAATCGAGGGTGCCATTAAGATACCACATCCAGATACCCAGTTTAAAAGGGGTTTGCTCCAGTGGATACTTGTTGCGCCCAATGCCCAGCTGCTGCTCATTTTTTTTGGCCAGCAACAGTTCATACCTGCCCCTGAATTCACCGTATTGAATTTTTATAGTAGCCGGATACAACATCCCGGCTTCGGGGGTACCAATATGCAGCTCCATCGTAATGGGGGAACCCACACCCCAGGGCTTAACGGCAGTCCGCCAAATGCCCGTCCATTTGTCCGTTTGGGCGGTGGCTATAGTAGCAGTAACGGTTAACAGGGCTAAGCAAAAAAAGAATTTGTTTTTCAACGCCGTAAGATATTGGTTCATCTTTCCCAATTTAATACTAAATATCTGTACAAACATGGCCTGCTTAAACAAAAGCATGCCGGTGAATGCTGCAGTAGAAATACAGGCCATTTTTGAGGCAGCGTAAGCGAGCCCGGAGATTGCTTATAATAAACTATTATGGTACTTTGAGTTCTTAACCCAACAACATGGAAAAGAAAAAGATTTCACTCAAACCGGTCGATACAAAAACCTGGAAAGATTTCGATACACTTTTCCAGGGTAAGGGAGGACCAAAGTTCTGTTGGTGCATGGTTTGGCGAGCCACTAAAGAAGAGCTTCAGCACAACAACCCCGAAAGCAAAAGAGGCTTTATGAAGGACCGCGTAAAGCAGGAGATCCCCATAGGATTGTTAGCCTATCAACAGGAGGAGCCGGTAGCCTGGTGTTCCATAGCACCCCGGGAAACTTATCAGCGCCTGGGAGGTGATGACACACTGGAAAAAGTTTGGTCGCTGGCATGTTTCTTCATTAAAAAAGACTACCGCAGCCAGGGCCTGGTGGAAAAATTAATTGCCGGTGCTAAAAAATACGCAAAGAAAAACGGCGGAAAATACCTGGAAGCTTATCCTGTTGAAACCGACTCTCCCAGCTATAAATTTATGGGTTTCATATCCTCTTTCGAAAAAGCAGGTTTTAGTTTTGTAAAGAAAGCCGGAACAAGAAGGCACGTGATGACCTGCAAACTTTAGCAACCCGCAGCAATGATCAGCGAAAATACTATCACTCCCCTTTTTATGGCCGCCTATCTTTGACAGCTGAGGCATCACGCCTACCATAAATTACGGAACAATGAAAAAACTACACCTGGCACTCTGGCTTTGTGCTACGCCTATTCTACTAAAGGCACAGGATATTTCCCTTAAAAATGATCGCATCTCCAGAACCTTGTCATTCGATGGCCATGTATGGCGCACTACCTCTTTTACAGATCTGCGGCAACATATCACGCTGGCCGTAAGAAGCGAGGAATTGAATATCCTCCCGATGAATACAGATACGGGTTATTCTATTGCAGACTTCACCGCTGTAAAGGCGCCCGTTACTTTCATCAGACAGGACACTTCCTTTATTGAAATCATGTATAAACCGGTAAAAGCCGTTGCCGCATTACCACAGGAACTGCTCATCCAATATTACCTGGTGAAGGGAGAAGCTTTTAACAGAAAAAAAATCACCCTCCATTATCAGCAACCGGCGACTATTGACAGACTGGAAGCAGAACGCTTTATCATCGATAAACCCGCAACCGGCGGAGGAAGAGGCGAACCTGTATTTGCAGATGGCAAATGGTTTTTCGGACTGGAATATCCTGCATCGTATACCCGTCACAGTGATGGTAACACACCCGCCAGTTATGCACGCTATTATGATAAAGTAGGTAACTACAGCTTCATAGACCTGGAAGGCAGAGACGTGGAACCGATGGCAGTAAAGGGTATGGTACGACTCATGCACTTCCCTGGCTATGCAGTGGCGCAAGGGAGTAACGGATATTATATTCATAGCAAAACAGCCGTGGTAGGTTGTGCTGAAGAACATTTGTCTGTGGAACAATCGTTCACACAGTACTTAGCTACTATGTGGAAAGCACCCCGCTCCTTCCTTCATTACAACAACTGGTTTGAGCCCCGGGCCAAAGACCTGAGCGGTGACGGCCTCCTCAACATATGGCGGGAATTTAAAACCGCAATCGCTCCCTATGGTATCAAAATGGATGCCCTGGTAGTAGATGACGGATGGCAGAAAAACAAGTCGATCTGGGAGCCTTCTGCCAAATATTTCCCCAATGGCCTGGCCGACATGAAAAAGCTCAGTACCAAATTGACCGAAGAAGGCACCGGCTTTGGCTTATGGCTGGCGATCAATGATTATAACAATGATATTTCCTGGGCTACTCAGCAGGGATATAAAGAAGCAACACCTAACACTTATTTTAAACAATATGGGAGATACCTGAGTTTATCTGCCACACCCAATAAAACAAAATTATTGCAGCAAATTCCGGAGATCATCCGGCAAACGAATGCCATTTATTATAAACATGATTTTAACGAATTGAGTGATCTGGGAGAAGGCAATAATCATCCGGCTACCGACCGCCATGGCCACGAAGCCAACCTGGATGCGGCCATAGACATTCTGTTGGCCACCAGGAAAGTGAATCCGGATATTTATCAGAACCTCACCAACTGGATCTGGTTTTCTCCTTACTGGCTGGTATATGCAGACTATCTCTGGATGTTGTCCGGTGATGACGGCACCAACCGGAACTGGCCGGAGCTGTCAACACGTGCAACTGCCAGCACCGACCGCGACACTTATATCTGGCGCATGTTTGGCAATCCGGCAGACCGGCCGTTGGTGCCTGTTTCCCGACTCATGACACATGGCGTGATCAAAACTTCTGATGGCCGCATGGAAAGCAAGGATGATACCTTGCAGGACTGGCTGGAATATGTACTGATGCATTATGGTCGCGGTACGCTTTTAAAAGAATGGTACATCTCTCCGGAGGTAATGTCTGCCGATGAATGGAAGGCCCTGTGTACGGTCGATAACTGGGCGGCGGCTCATCGCGGCGCATTGAATAATACGGTATTTGTTGGCGGTCGCCCGGATGAAGGTAACGCTTATGGCTATATGGGATGGGATGGCGACAAAGGAATACTGGTAGCGCGTAATACGCAGGCTAATCCACAGGAGCTCATTATTCCTTTTGACCGGTCGGTAAACTTCCCCGCCGCATTTGGCGAAAAGTACCATGCCACCGTCACTTTCCCATACCAGGACGTATATCCGCAGACGTTTGTTTCAGGAAAAACCATCCGCATTGTACTACCCGGTTACGCTACCATGACGTTGGAATTTGAGAAAGGAAAAGCCGGCAGCGGTATCCAATCTCCCGAAAAAATAAAATTTAATACCCAGCGTAATACAACCATCCTTCAGATTCCCGCAGATATAAACGGCCGCTGTGAGTTGCTATTAACCGGTTATCCAGCGATTCCATCCATAAAAATAAATGGTGATACGGTAACGGTTAAACGCCGTAATACAGCTGCGATTAATCAATTTTCTTCTTATGCTACCATAGGTATGCCGAGCAGCAAAGCACGCGACTGGAATATGGTATCTATAGACCTTCTGCCCTATGCGGGGAAAACCATAACGATTACCTACAGTAAAACGAGTGGCTTTGAGAGTCATTTGTTGGCAGAACGCCGCGTGGCAGCACCAGCAGCAAAAGAAGGGAAGGGACAGCTGTGGCCTGTTACCAATGGTAGCAGAAGACAAACCATTCAACTGTTTTAATAAGCATTCACCATAAAAAAAACCTTGTAGCATCATTGGCTACAAGGTTTTCTATCTATCAGACAGCGATTATTATTTTATCTTCTTACCTACTCTGCCTTCCATCCCGGCAATCATGTTAATACATTCTTCCAAACGGGAAAAACACACACTGCCATCCAGGGCCAGGTCTTTTTTAGTGACCTCCATGCCGCCTAAAAAGGCTTCCAGGTACGACAGGTAGCGCCCCGGCTCATCATACAGTATTTTATAAATCTGATCATTTAACTTGTCTCCTTCCTGCTGCACAGACTCACTCACGAGGTCATTCACCTCCCGCATGCCCTGCATTACTTTGCTCATTCTCTCTTTCAGCTGTTCCAGGTTATTCGGATCCTTTTTGCCGGGAGCAATGTTATTCCTGAACAAACTGTCTGACAACGTCTTTCGCGTTTTCTTATAAACGGTCAGGTCCAGCTTCAGTGTTTCCAGCCGTTGTTTTAACTGTTCGGCTTTTTCACTGGAATAAGGTTTATCGATATCATTATTCAGGTGTTTGACCCAGGTGAGCAAGCCAAAAGTAATATCCGTTACCATCGGATTACTGGTTTGCCCAAACGTAGCTGTAGCAAGGGTTAGCAAAAAAAAGAACAATGAACCGGATAATATTTTCCTACCAACCATTTTTATATTCTTTGAAAGGTAAATGACGAAGTATGTTACCGGCAGCCACTTTGTAAAAGTGGCTGCTGCGGGTGATTGAAAATACACAATTTATAAGAGAGATGAAAATATAGCCTTACAACGGAATGGCAATTGGACGCAGCGGCGCTCCACTGGCGCCGCGCAGCTTCAACGGCAGCCCAATAAATAAAAACTCCTTCATTTTTGCGGCCGACAGCTCTTCGAGGTATACCAGCTCAATGAACATGATACCTTTTTGTGCCAGCAGGTAAGTATGTACCGGCAGCCAGTTGGTGCTGTCAGCGGAAGGCATCACTTCCAGGCCGAGATTATCGGCGCCGAGAGTCATAACACCTTTGGTTTCTACCAGCCATTTCACGGCCTCCAGGCTCATGCCCGGACTGCTGCCCATGAATTTAGCCTTGTCGCTATAAAAATATTTCATGAGACCTGTTCTGATAAAAACGATATCGCCTTTGTTAATTTGAAGGTGTTGCGCTGTAATCAGCTGTTGCAATTCTTTTAGTGTGATGACGTAATTACCTGGTAACACCTCCACTCCTTTATAAGCCGGCACATCTATGAGTACTGCTTTACCGATGATCGGCGGAATCTTTTCCGCACCGGATTTATTCCAGCCGCGGTCACTGAGATGTTCATCTGCGGCGTAGCCGTTCCAGATCTTCCCATGCAAACCGAAGTGGGAAAGGGCATCTATATGCGTGCCTGTATGTGTGTACAGGGAGATGGCGTCGCCGGTATAGCTTACCTTCTTATTCATATCACTGCCCTGTTGGGTAAGGTCGCCCACAACGGTGCCCCGGGGCGTATGCGTGAGCCAGTATTGATAAGGCGGGTCTCCTAATTCAGTAAAGCCGGGCATGCCAATAAAATATTCCACGCCCAGATCATAAACCTTGCCTGTTCTCAGTTTAGAGAACAGCGCCAGGTTGGCGCTGTCGCTCATCATGTGCAGCGATCCTATTTCGTCTGATGCTCCCCAGGGGCTGCTGCCTGCCTGTTCCGTTGCTTTGTGCTGTCCTGTGGCGGCGATGCCTCCTGCCAGGGAGATCACCAGTAATACCAGCTTATGCCAGCCTATCCTGTTCCATGCGTTCATGTTGCTACAATTTTAGTGTTGATGTATAATTATTGAATGATCATTCAAGTAATAGGTAAAAAAAATCAGCTGCTTAGGCTGCTGATTAATTGTTCCAGCGCTGTATTGACCAGCTTTCTGTCGTTATACAAAATATCCATTTGCCAAAGGCCGTTATATCCCATGTACAGGAACCTCGCCAGGTCTCTAGGATCCTTATCCGCCGCTATTTCCCCGGCTTGCTGCGCTTTTTCCAGCAGTCCTTCGAATACAGCGATGATGCCGTTGGCCTGTGCCGTAATGATAGCATGTACCTCTTTATTTTTACGGCCCAGTTCAAAACAGGATTTCACCACCAGGCACGCTTTCCCATCTTTCAGAATGGCAGCAGCACCTTTTCGGAGCATATTTTCCAGCACTTCCAGCGGTGCTCCTGTCAGCTGTCCCCCTTCCTCGAATGCTGACAGTTTTTCGGCAGAATACCTTTTCAGGCATTCCAGGAAAAGTTGTTCCTTACCGCCAAAGGTGTCATAGATACTGCCAGGGTTCAGCTTCATCGCCACTACCAGGTCTTTCATGGAAGTAGCATTATACCCTTTCGCCCAGAAAAGCTGCTTGGCTTTCTCCAGCCTTTCCTCCGGATCAAATTCTTTTAGTCTGGCCATAATACACCAAAGGTATTTATTTTTGAACAAGTATTCAACAATTATTAAAATATTGTCAAAAGCATTTCCAACATTCTTTCTTGTCGTGTACAAATACTTCCTATATTTAACCGGCCCGATTTTTATTATTGCATCGAATACATAAACCGATCACTGTCATGAAAATAGCCACGTATAACGTTAACGGCGTCAACGGACGTCTCCCTGTATTGCTTCGCTGGCTGGAGGAAACCGCACCAGACGTTGCCTGTTTACAGGAACTGAAAGCACCCCAGGAAAAATTTCCCGAGCAGGCCATACTGGATGCCGGCTACCACGCCATCTGGCATGGGCAAAAAAGCTGGAATGGAGTCGCTATTCTATCGCGCAGCGCTGAAATAAAAGAGATCCGGCGGGTACTCCCCGGTGATCCGGAAGATAGCCACAGCCGCTATATAGAAGCAGTGATCAATGGTATCGTGATTGGTTGTCTTTATTTACCAAATGGCAATCCCGCACCAGGTCCAAAATTCGACTACAAACTAAACTGGTTTAAACGCCTCACCGAACATGCCCTGTCACTGATGGCACAAAATATTCCGGTGATCCTCACTGGCGACTTTAACGTAATGCCTACGGAACTCGATGTATACAAGCCTGAACGCTGGGTAAATGATGCGTTGTTCCGGCCGGAAACCCGGGCCGCCTTCCATGAGCTGGTAGCACAGGGCTGGACAGACGCCATCCGGAAACTGCATCCGACTGATAAAATCTATACTTTCTGGGATTATTTCCGCGATGCTTATGGTCGTGATGCAGGTTTACGCATAGATCATTTCCTGCTCAGTCCTGCAGTGGCGCCCCGTCTCGTGGCGGCCGGTGTCGACAGGAATGTACGCGGCTGGGAAAAGAGCAGTGATCACGGACCTGTATGGATAGAGCTGAAAGACCAGGCATAAAATAAGGGGAATAAGCACACGACGCTCATTCCCCTTTTAGTATAAGAAAAACCAGCCCCTGGCAAGTGGGGCTGGTTGACTGGTTTGTTTATCTCTAGTACCCGTGATAATGATGATGATAATAATGAGGACGGGAATGATAATATCCAGGTCTGTCGCGGACAACAAGACAACTGCTTAATCCGGATATCAATACTGCTGTGATGATCAAATATTTTAACATTTTCATGATTGTCAGGTTTGAATGTACGTGATGAATCAATGGAAGTTAAGCATCTGCAGGCTGTTTAATCTTCGTTTGCTGATATAGTAAATGATAAAACTGTGCCAGACTGTTGCGGCAACTGTTATCTAGTGTTAACGTATCCTTTCTCCTCTTCAAATGGGCTGTGAAGGCGCTCCTTGCCATCATCCATTAATTTCTTATTATTGCAGAATGACCTTTTCAGAAGCGCTGATGACTGCAGCACGCCGTTATTGTATGGAACACCGGACCTATTGGATGACCAGGTATGCAAACGAACGCACCGGCCAGGATTTCCCGGTGTATACTTATTCCGATAAGGATTACGATTTATTTCCACGCTATAATATGCTGGCCGCCATCCTGGGAGAATTAGAAATGCTGGTAGGTAAACCAGGCGTTTCCCGCAACACATTAGCACAGCTGGGCCTTTCTGCCCAACTTCCGTTTAATGACACTGAAGAACATCCCATTGAAAAAGCAGCCATGCAGCAGGAGCGGGAAAAATTCGTTCACTTTATACAAACAATTACACAGGAGGCACTGGATCAAACCGCACCACTACCCCACCGCAGACGTTTGGACGCCGCAGAAAAAGAGGTGGTTGATCAACAATTACTGGAGCGCTGGAATTATGACGGTGACTATTGGGATCCGATCGTTGACAAGTGCCATACGGAGCTATTATATCTTGCTAAAGCCAACATCACAAAAGAAGACTACCAGGCCATTATCGGCTTTATTGGCGGGTATGCTGCCACCTACTTACTGGAAGCAACAGAGGAAGGCGTTATTACGGAGATAGCCGTTGATGAATTTCACCCCGACTGCTACGAAACAGCCTATTGTGATTACCAGTATAAGTGGATTATTTATGGCTCACATGAATCAACCATTACTTTTGCCGGTGAGCAACTACTCGTATTTATCAGGCAACTTTTTGAAGGACGGGAAAATTTGTTGCAGCAACAACCGCTTACATAAAAAAGCAAACGCCCCAAAGTAATTTCCGGGGCGTTTGCTTTTTATGTATAGTCCCTCTAATGTGAGGCTGGGTGCAACTTATAGAAATCTACACCATTGGCATAATCACTATAACCTTTGCAATAATAAACAGCATTTGTTTTATCCTGTCCTATCAGCGCCGAATTGGTAAAATCAACCCATTTGGCTTTGCCGGTCAGCTTATCCTGCCCGACCGCAGCAATATTAATCGCATTTTCCACGCCGGCATAACAATACACTCCTAATGACGGGATATCGAAACTATACAAAGAACCGCCTACTACCGCCAGGATAGCACCATCTGATTGCGGCATTACATTATTGAAAAAATAAGAGAAACTTGACCAGTCTACAGGAAGTACTAAGGTACCGGCATATTTGGTTTCCGGAATAGTATCAAATGACCTGAAAGCAAAGAGGCCATAGGGAGACTTTACAGAAGCGATTACATTTTCCTGTTGCACATCATACTGTAAGGTGTTGGTACGGAAGTCAGCAAAATTAGCGAAGCCAAACAAATACCGGCCCGATGGATCCAGCAGATACATACTTGAAACAACGTGTTCACCGGGAGTTGGATACGCAGGTACGTAGTCAGGAAAATAAGGAGCACTCATCATCGCTTTTACTTTTCCGCCAACATCCAGCCGGCAAATCATCATCAGGTTATTTCCAAACGCTTCTGAACTTGCCTTCCCGTTACTGATGCCCGATTCCCAGTCAGCATGTCCGAAGTCCATATCTCCCGGCGCATAATAGTTGGTATAATAAAGATTGTTTTCTACGTCTGTATTAAGAAACATAGCAACTATCTTCAAATGGTCAACACTTCCCTGATAAGGGCTACCATCTTCTCTCACAGGAGCTCTTCCTTTCAGCACCAGGCTGCGGTTGATAGTAGTAATAGTCCTGGTAGCTACCTCCATTTTGCATAGGCGGAAAATATAGTTGGTGACGGTATCAACAGAAGGTTCTGTATCTTCCATAGAAAAAAACAAGGTACTTCCATCAAAGGAAACAGCGCTACCCAGGATCTGTTTCAATGTAAAGGCATCCCCTTTATCATCTTTCAACTGATCACCGGCTTTCAGTACATTAGTCACCTGCCCGCCCGTTACTTCGTTTATACCCAGTTTGTTGTCGAACCAGATATTGCCTGTCTTATCACAATGGACACTGCGCACCAGGGCATACCCCTTGCTGCTGAAAACATTGGCATAGGCGGGCAACCAATGCGCCAACTTCTCCACCACCAGCGTGGTATCTGTTTTACCGGCTGTTGCTGCAAACTCCTGCACTGCTACAGGTATTCCACTGATACTCACCCCATTGGCAGTAATCGTTACCGGCCTGTTAAGACCCACCCCCATCTCTTTGGTAACAATAAAGCGTACTACATCCATTTTTTCCAGCGGAATGCCATAGGTGGTGTATTGCTTATTGGGATCTACCTCAAAATTATCTACCAGCCTGGCCAGTACGCCACCTATACGGATTTCACTACCCGGTTGACCGGAGAATAACTTCCCAATCAGGATGGCGGTATCTCCTACTACCATTACAGATGGATATTTCCATTCGTATATGCCATACTTTCCACCAAGCGGATATTCATCTGCCAGCCATGGCTGTGATTCTACCAGGGTTTTATGTTCATCCACTTTACGACAGGCGTTTGCAAGGAAAAGTAAAATGATCAGAGAAAGTGCCCATCGGGTATTCCAATATATATTGTTCATCTTCTTTATTATTTAGAAGTTTTTCAATGCTGTAACAGCAAAATTTGTTTGTAAAGAAACTGTACCGCCGGTACGAGGATCTATATAAGACGCAGGGCGGTTTTCCGGGTATCCGGTCAGCAATAGCGTATAGGCATGACCGGGAATAACTCCAACGGTTACACGCGACAACTCCTGTGTACTATCACTTACGGAAAATACTTTTACAGTGAAATTACCCGGCTGGCTTAAATTAAACGGAACAAAGACCGTATGATCCCCATAATGGGTGGACGCCGGTAATTCAGCAGGAATATTTTTATTAATCGTAATAAACAACTGTCCATCGGCAGGGCTCATATTAATCAACCTTACACCTACCTGTCCCGCTACCGGCGTAAAATTATCTGTCAACACCAATGAGCGGAAATCTCCGCAACTATCTGCATAAATAACGGTAGACGGATGTGCTTCTTCTACCGTTATCTGACTGGTATTGATAATAAAGCCTCCGGTATCCACCAGGTTCAGCGTATGCTTTCCTGCGTCTACCTTCCAGTAACCAGGCCATTGCAGCGTGATATCAGGACAGGAGTTAATATACCGGGAATTAAAATAAGGATACTTTGATATCTGGATGGAGTCCATCCGATAAGTACTGTCACGGCTATCTACCAATATATAATTGGTATGTCCCCGCAGGGCTTCTCCGAGGAGCGCCAGAGAACCATTGTAAAAAAAGACGTTGCCGGAAGGAGGCACTGGCAGCGGATCTACTTGTTTATTACAAGCCAGCATCCCCATGCCTGCTAACAGGAACAATGATATATAACATTTGGAAAATATTTTCCGGATAGAAGCGATCATTATAATTTTTTTTTAGAAAGAATAAGTAAACTGTAACAGCCAGTATCTCCCGGGCTTATATTTGGTGTAGATATTATCCCCTTTCAATAGTGGTATACCAGTAGGCTGTTTTTCCGGTTTCTCCGCATCATACTGTTGGTTAAAATTCTGATCTTCCACAATGCGGTAGCTTTGATCCAGCAGATTCTGTACACTGAATTTTACCTGTAAGGATTTAATGATACGTTGGGTAACGGCCAGGTCCAGCAGGTGCATGGGCAGCTGCAGTAAGTCAGGACGGATATAGCTATCCGTTATCAGCGTATCTTCTTTTGTGCGCTGACTCTTCGCGTAAATACGTGGACCGCTTACATTATACACCACTCCGATTTTAGTACCCCAGGAAGGGTTTTCATAAAACAGGCCCGCATTGACTACGTATGGGGACTGTCCCTGTAAAGGTTCTCCCTTCTTTTGGATACTGTCTATAACATACACCATATTGAATCCGTGGGTAACGGTCCTGCTTTTTATCAGTGAACCATTCAGCACCACAGAGAGATGACGGAACAGGTTGCCGGGGATAAAAGAAAGGCTCTTTTTTATTTCTGCTTCTACGCCATATATATCAGCGCTGACAGAATTAATATAACTGATATTGGAAAAGTTTAAGAAAGAAGCATAATCAGAAGCGGTAGTTTCCCTGCGCATCCGCTCAATAGGGTTTTGCAGATGCTTATAAAAAAAGCCCACATTCAATACTTCGCTTTTGTTGCCCTTTGGATATAATTCTCCCCGCAGATCATAGTTATCAATGATCGCTGTAACGATATCCGGGTTACCTTGTATGGTTTCATTATTCTGGAAATCAAAATCATTATAAGGGGTTAACTCCCGGAAATCCGGCCGGTTAACCGTACGGCCATAACTACCGCGTATCACAAATGCATCACTGGGGAGATAACTGATATTAACAGAAGGCAATATCACCGTCTTTGCACGGTTTACATAAATAGGCTGCAAACTGGTAGGTCCGTTCAGTCCTAATCTTGCACCAGATAACCGTTGGAGGTCATACTCTGCACGCACGCCTACGTTGAGCACAAGCTTTTCTGCCGCTGTTTTCCAGTCACCCATCAGGTAAAATGCATGATACTGCTCACTGGCTGTATAGGCATCCACAGGGCTGGTAGCATCATACACCCCCAAACCGGTGTTGTCATCTTTAAGGTAAGTGGGGCTCCATACTTTGGCAAGATCCTGTTGACTGTAACGAAGTAAGTTGGGGTTAATGTTCCCGTGATCATTATACCATCCCATGTCATCAGAACCTATCGGTGCAAATTGATCATTGGTGAGCCCCGCTCTGTTTACCCGAAAAAACCGGCGGCCTACCTGTCTTAATTTAAAAATATTATAGGTACCTGCTTTCAGCGAAAAATCCGGATCAATATGAAAAGTATAATCTACAGCACCATTGTATACCTGTTCCAGGTTCTTTATATACAAACGACTGATCATTCCCAGGTAGCCGGTGTATACCGCTCTCCAGGAAGTATCCTGTGCCTGTGATTCATCATGGAGATGAATAATACGCTGATCCGGCAAATTTTGCAAATCATAAGTATATCCCAGGTTCCATTCCAGCTCGTGCTGTTTATTATTTCCGAGGAGATGTGATCCCCCGAGATTACCTGCATATAGCATCCGTTGCTGAAAGGAAAGAACAATATCGCGGGTGCGCACTTCATTGATCACGAGGCCAATACCTCTGGGTTGGTTAGGACGAATAGTGTTGACGGAGGTAAAACGGCGGCCATCATTTACAAAGAAATTCCGAAGCACTATTTTATTCCGGTCGTTCAATGCGAGGGTAAGATTTTCCAGGATATTAATTTTAGCATTCTCGGAAGATTGCTGACCGTTTGCAATCTTATTATTGTCTACTACACTACCACCTGCTGTGGATGTTCCTCTACCGGTGCTTGGTGCATCCGTGTTTCCTTTTTGCCGGTATATGTCATACCCCGCTGTTTCCTTTGTGTAGGTGATGGCGGTGAGGTCATACAATTTTGCTTTACCAAGTTTCCAGCTGTTATAGTAGTTGGCGAAGACCTGCATGTCCGGCAAGGTATAGCGGGTGCCATAATCCAGCACCGGTGACATTGCTTTCAGCCATTCAGACTGACTTACATTAGTGACCTGCCGGTTACTTTCAAAAATGCCGGGAGAGAAAGAAGGCAATTTACGCGTACCATCATCAAATCCCAATGCATCATATTTTCCACCGTTATAACTGATACTGTTTTTGAGGGTAGCGCCTTCCCGGTGTGCCACCTGTATCCCCATATCAAAATGCTTCACCGGCATTGCATTCTTCGTGTATATTTTTATGGCGGCACCTGCGTAATCTGCCACCAGGTCGGCCACCGGAGATTTATACACCAGTATTTTATCTATTACACTGCTGGGCAGCAGGTCATAAGCAAAAGCTTTGTTGTATAATTCTGTGGAGGGCGCAATACTGCCATTCAGAAAGGTAAGATTATAGCGCTCATTCATACCGCGTACTACAATAAAACGATCGTCTACCACCGTTACACCGGAAATCCTTTTTACTATTTCAGCGGCATTCCTATCGGGTGTTTTCGCGATCAGTTCATTGGAGATACCTGATACCACACCGGTTGAATGGCGGATTTCATCCAGCAGCTGTGCTTCTGTGCTGTGGGTAACGGATTTCACCTTACGTGGACCAGCATCTATCACCACTTCTTTGAGTGCGCCACCACTTTGCATTTTCACATCATAAACCACCTGTTTATCGCTTTCAATGTTTATGTTGGCAATTACATTTCGTTGATAGCCAATAAAAGTAATGACCGCTGTGTATTTACCGGGCGTAATATTGGGCAGTTGATAAAAGCCCCTGTTGTCGGTAATAATACCGATGGTAGTACCTTCCAGCTTTACCGTAGCACCCGGCAGGGGAGCTGATGTTTCAAAATCCACCACGCGGCCTTTTAACGTACCGGCGCGCTGCTGACGTCCTGCTTTTACAGCGATGGTATTTCCACTTATTTCATACGCCATCCCGGTGCTGCGCGAAATATCTGCCAATACGCTTTTCAACGGTATGCCCTTCCAGGTGGCAGTGGGCATTTTTACACTGCTGAGCGATGCTTTGTCATAACTAAATGTAAAGTCGCTCTGCCGGTCAATTTCCGCAATCACTACTGCCAGGGTAGTGTTATTAAAAGAAAGGGTAACGGGCATATTCCATGCCGGCGATTGCGCGCGGGCATATCCCGTCATCAGCATCCATAGCACACACACTGCTAACCAACATTTTCTTGTCAGCCGGTTTGGTTTGCTTTTTGTAAATTTGTTCATAAGTAATCTTTAAAAACAATTGTTTTTGGTGTCCGGCCTGCCAGCCGGACATTTTTTATACCATCAATAAATAAAAACAAGTATTGGCATTTCTCTCCACAGGCATTTATGCAGGAGAATTAAGCTCACTCCTGTTCTCATTACCTTCACGCAAAAACAGACATCTACCTCAACAGCTAACCCATGAAAAATAGCATGCTTAACAATTTGGTAATACGGCCTGGCCTGTAGAGAGGATTATATCGTAAATTGATTTTAAATATCCTTGCCGTCATTTTGGGGGAACACAACGGCAGGGAAAAAGGGGGAGGTTGTTTTCAGGGATGGGGGAATGCAATTTTTATTGCATCAATCTTTCTTATAAATAATTCTGTTTTCAAATTCGCCTGCAATCACCTTTCCATAGATTACTTTCGTCCATCCGTTTTCATAACCATGGTTGTTGGCGATCAGGCAGCCCTTGTTGCTATCTTTTTTAATCACCTTGTGGGCATCAATGTACCGGCCCTTTACTTTACAAAATACGATGTCACCAATTGAGTATTCTGCTGCTTTTATGAAGGTGAGCAGCGTGCCGCTTTTCAATATGGGTAACATCGAGGTGCCAAAGGCTTTCATTTTTCCGGTACCGGTCATTTCCAGTTCATTCTTTAATCTTTCGTATTTATTCATGTTTTTAAAATTGGGTTTTTTAATGTTATAAATGTTGGGGGAAGTTTGGGTGGTGCTGATAACCTTTTTATTATCCCACCCTTACGCGTCCAGGTGGCAAATACCTGCTCAAATTCGGCGTCTGTTTTCTCGGGGATCAATAGTATAGTTGGCTTCATCTTACTTAAATATAGGAACTAAAATAGGGCAATTAAGCGTCATTACAGCGTTGGTTACCTGCCAAGCATATGTGCCAGTATAGGTCCGCATTTTTCGCGACAGGGAGCATAAAAATGTCCGTGTTGCCAATAGGCTGATTTGGGAGACAGTCCCCACCAGAATTCCGCCAGGGCTAATGGCTCCATCTGGTGACGAAATGCATATTGCAATAATTTCGGCGCGGCACATTCTCCTGCACCTGCCGGCGGCTTTTTATAAACCGTATTGGCAAAAATCTCCACGAGGCTTTTTGACTCGCCCATTTTATTCAAAAAATGGTATTGCTCAAAAATTTTATTCTGCAGAGAAATAGAATGATGCTTCCTTAATGTTTTCAGGAGATGTATCTGTGGGGCATTTGCTTCGGGATCAAACAATTCCAGGGAGGTTATTTCCTGGTTTATCCGGGTCAACTTTGTCATGCCGGTATTTACAAAACCTCCTTCGACCAGGCCATCGAAGATGGGCGGAACAAATCCAGCATGGTGGTTTCCACCTGCTAATTTGCCCGAAAATGCTGCCAGGTAACCCAGTTCATCTTCTTTCGTCCGAACGACCAATACGCCGAACATTTTCCCTATTATCGCGCCTTCTGCATCAGATGACAACCCAAAATTATGCTTCCATTCCTCCTGATACTGCAGATGTAACTGTAGTTGGCTTGCTGCCAGCCGGCAAAGCGGATGTGGCGCGTCGTCTATTGAAAAGGTGAGCCCTGCGGCCAGTGCATTAACAGTTGTTGATTTATCAAAAGTGCAAAACGCTGATTTCTCATCAATCAGGTTGTGCATTTCCTATTTTCTCTTAAAATAAGTCGCAAATTTAATACAATTCGGGGAGAAAACAGTTACCTCGCTAAAGATTCAGCCGAAGCCCCCCCGAAAGATTCAAATGAGACAGGTTTTCTTTCTGTTCATCCTTCAACGTGATGGTCTGCGTACTGGTCGCATCTTCCTTTGTAATACGGGTAAGTTGACCACTAATCAACGATAGTTGCGCACCCGCTGAAAGTCTGCGTGTAATACGGAAATCATAGCCCGCATCCCATCCAATCCCCAAAGTACCACCAGACAATATCAGCCTATGTTCCTCCACCCAACCATTATCACGAAACCCCAGGTATCCCAACGCTACGTTGGCATAAAAGGCATTGGTTTTAGCCGCATTGAAAATGCGCGTGCCGAAGGTGGCCGCATAGAAACTGATGGAGATATTATCCATCACACCGGCGCGCATGGTGCCGCTGCCGGTCATCACCGGGATCACACCACTGTGGGCAGAATGAAAGAGGTTGTACTTAACCCCCACCCCCATACTTTCCCTGAAATAATACATCGCATCTGCACCTACGTTGAAACCGGATTTTAGCTTTTTAAGATAGTCTTTCGCCTCCCCGCTAAATTCAGAAGATATTTTGCCAAGGCGGTAACTGTAACCACCATTTACGGTGATCCGGAAAGAAGGTATGTCAGTTGGCTTAGTCTGGGCATAAGCGCCCTGCATAAGAGCAGTAGCTAACAGTATAAGGAATAGCTGCTTCATAAATATAGGATTAAATGATATGCTGGTTGTTATTTTGCTAAAGTAGTGTACATTTTATGTATCCCTGTAACATGCCTTTACAACTATCTGATTATCACATACCGCATATCTATTTCAAAATTGTCGAGACTGAAAATCCATCTTGAAAAACGAGCCTTGAAAAAACAATTTTATTGTATATTGATCAGGTAACAGGCTCAATTTTTCAACCAAAACATCTCACAAAATTTTCTTGTTCATGAAAAGATGTCTTCTTTTTACCCTCCCATTTTTATGTTTCCTGTCATTTGCCCATGGACAAAACAAAGACACTACAGACTACTACTCCAAAGGCAAGGAAATTATTACAGATCTTGATAAAATAGTAGCCCCTGCCGGTATCCAGGAAAGTTATGAAGTGCCTGTTGGCGGCATAAAGCAGTGGGTATATGTACGCGGACAGGATACCGCCAATCCCATCATCCTGTTTGTACATGGTGGCCCGGCCTCTCCCATAGCGCCGGTGATGTGGATGTTTCAGCGCCCCATAGAAGAATACTTTACCGTCATTAATTACGATCAGCGCGCCTCCGGTAAAACCTACCGGACCAATGACACTACTGGCTTAGGTAAAACCATTCACATTCAGCAATATGTTAGTGACGCCATTGAACTGGCAACATTTATAAAAACAAAATACAAAAAACGAAAAGTCATCCTGATAGGGCATAGCTGGGGTACCATCGTTGCGATGAAAGCGGCCCTGCAACGCCCCGATTTGTTCTATGCCTACGTTGGCATCGGTCAGGTGATAAACGTGATGGATAATGAGCGTATCAGCTTTGAATACGGAATACAGGAAGCCACGCGATTAAAAAATGATACGGCGCTCAAAGAATTAACATCTATTGCTCCCTATCCCGGTAAGGAACCCGTAACAAGAGAGCGGATTATTATTGCCAGGAAATGGCCACAATATTATGGTGGATTAAGCGCCTACAGAACGGAACCCATCTACTTTTTCGATGGACCACTGTTATCACCTGACTATAGCAGCAATGATGTAACCGCCATAGATCAGGCAAATCTATTTACTTTGGGACGGATATTACCGGAGTTCCTCAGCGTGGATTTTAAACAGGTGAAAGCATTTCCTATTCCGGTACTGATGTTTATGGGACGGCACGACTACACCACCCCTTCCGTGCCTACCAACTCCTGGTTAAAAAATGTGAAAGCACCATTTAAAAAAGGAATCTGGTTTGAGCATTCAGCGCATTTAATTCCGTTGGAAGAGCCGGGGAAAATGCTGATGAGCTTAGTGGAATATGTCAGACCCCTTTCATTAAAATAATGAGCGGCTGCTTATAACTACTTTAAAGAGAGTCAAGGCACCACATCACGTAAATTATTTATACTATGGCGAAACATAAAATCCAGCAAAGGTTCTCTGGTTGGGGGTTAGCTTACTATTTCCTGGTTGAACTGGTATTCATTTATCTTTTCTATCAATGGTGCCACAGGAAAAGCTATGGCCTCTTTATTGGCGTTTTGGCTTTTTTATTTGTTCTCCTTTTTCAGCAATATGTCCATAGATACAGCTTTCGGCAGGGAATTAAACAGCTTAAGAAAAGAAATTATAATGCCGCCATTGGCTGTTTTCAAAAAAATTTACGCCACTTTGAACGATATCCGTTTTTAGACAAATACAGATATTTACTGCTGATATCGGCCTCCGAAATATCCTGCAAAGAGATGGCTTTAAAAAATATTGTTGCTTGTTATTATTTTTTAAATGACAAAGAAAAAGCAACCTTTTATTATGAATCCCTGATCAGTATTAATGGCAGCTGGATAATAGAAATGTCCATATACGACAAATACCTGAACGCTAAACGGTAAAATAATATCTACTTTTTAAAAAATAATAAATACTATGCCATCTCACTTCAGTTGGCTGCGCTAACTTCACATCTCAACCTATAAATCCGAGCAATCATTATTTGAAACCCGATTTTTAAAATTCCTCAATTCAACTCCATGAACCTTCATTCCTTCTACGTTGCGGGCAGCATCACTATGCTCCTGCTCTGCGGTGCCTGCACCAAACAAATGAAAAATGACCCTGCTAATCTGTCCGGAGCAAAACTTTCTGCTGGTGTTGTTGCTGCCGCACCCGACCCTTCCGGCCTGAAACTACACGAGTTCTTACGGGCAAATGGTCCGGCTTTTGAAACATTTAATGTATCCGCACAGCAGGGTGAAATCGTTACTACCAAAAGTGGGAAAAAATATACTATCCCACGTAATTCACTGCTGAAGCCAGATGGCACGCCTGCCAGCGGAACTGTCACCATTGCTGTAAAGGAAATCAGCAATGCCGCCAATATGATCTTCGCGGATAGGCCTACTGCCACCAACAACGGGAAAGCGCTGGAATCCTTTGGCGAATTTTTTGTTGTCGCCAGCCAGGGCACTACACTGCTTAAATTGCGCCCCGACAGCGCGATCAAAGTGYAGGCTCCTGCAAAACCCAATGACCAGAGGGTACCCATGTGGAATGGTGACACCACCGTTACCAGGGATATTTCCGGTTATAATTACTTAAACCAGTTCATCACTATCTCTACCCAGGTTAGCGCCAACAAAGGGGTTGACTGGCAACAGGTAACCAACCCCGCATCTGCCTACGCCCTGTTCGATGGCAGCAACGGTACCCTTAACTTCCGGTTGGATAGTCTGATTAAATGGACCAACTGCGACCGTTTGTATAACACACCTAATCCGAAAACAACCGTGCTCGGGTACTTCAATACGAATTACAACCCGGCTACCGGCACCAGCTTCGGTGGAGAAGAACCTTCTATGCTCTATTTCAAACCTACCGGTATCAATAGCATCATTAAGTTCTATAACACCATTTTCACGCCACCAGCAGGCTTCGAGGGCTTTTTAAGCTATCAGAACACTATTTCCGTTGGACAAAGCGGTACTTTCCTCGCTATATCTTCCATTGGCGGACAGTTTTATGCCGAGCAAAAAACCGTGGTGATCGGTACTCCGGCGCCAGGCCAAACCTTCACCAGCGTTACGTTTAATCCTGCTCCAGTTACTCCGGCTGCACTTGTAGCCCTGATCAATAGCATGAATACCAAATAATGATTCAAATAAAAATAGCCGCTAATGGTTGATTAGCGGCTATTATTCCTCCCTCCTCCTCCCCGCTGTACGGGTTGCAGCATAACTATTACCCCACAAAGTGCTGAAAGATTGAAATGTTCAATGTATCTTACCGCCCGTTTTTGGAAGTTTCCGCACCAGGAAATTTCCTCCAGATGCCGCACAGATGCAGAAAACATACTAAAACAGTGAGCGATGAATGTGAACACACCAAGCCCGGACGTACTAAAAACCAAACAGCATTTTGAAATCCTTGATGGATTAAGAGGAATAGCGGCGATATCAGTGGTCGTTTTCCATTTTATGGAAATAGTATATTCAGACTACAGCAAAAACTTTATTGGACATGGATTCCTGGCGGTAGACTTCTTTTTCTGTTTGTCCGGATTTGTTATTGGATACGCATATGATAATCGCATAGAGAAAATGGGCGTAAAAGAGTTTTTTAAGTCCAGGATCATCAGGTTACACCCTTTGGTTATTTTAGGCTCCGTATTAGGCTTATTGGGCTTCCTCTTCAACCCATTTGGCATACCGTCACATTTTTTCGGGTTTGTTGAAATCGGGATGATCTTTCTCAGCTCTGTTTTTCTGATTCCACTCCCCATCATGCCGGAACGTTTTTTTAACCTGTTCAGTTTTAATGCACCTTCCTGGTCGCTGTTCTGGGAATATGTAGCCAATATTTTTTATGCTTTTGTGCTTTACAAGCTGAGTCGCCGTTACCTGATATTACTCACCATCGTGGCGGCAGCAGCGCTTTCGTATGTAGCCTATCATGCCGGCAACTTAATGGGCGGCTGGGGTAAAGACAGCTTCTGGGACGGCTGCGCGCGCATTTCCTATTCCTTTTTAGCAGGACTGATTGTTTTCCGCTTCCAGTTAATTATCAAAAACAGACTGGGTTTTATCGGCTTATCCATATTGCTGCTGTTTGCGCTTTTAATGCCATACTTCAAATGGAACTGGCTGGCAGAACTGCTGGTAGTATTAATATATTTCCCATTACTTATCGCACTTGGCGCGGGCGCCAACCTGGTACCCTATTTAAAAAAATTATGTGTTTCTTCCGGGAAGATATCTTACCCACTGTATATGACACATTACGTGGCGATGTGGGTATTCCTCAATTATTACAATACCCATAAACCTGGCACCACAGAATTATCTATTATCGTTATAGCAGGTACATTACTTTTAATAGGGTTTGCCTATTTAGTCATGGTACGCTATGATATTCCTGTCAGAAAATATTTAAGTGCCAAAAGGAAGTAGGCCCCAACGTACATCGCCTGCCTGTATACAGGCAGGCGATGAAATATTTTCAACAGCGGTGCATCACTTATTTTTAGGCCTGTTATAAAGATTGAAAAATGGTAAATCCACCGCCAGGAAGAGATTCCAGCGCCAGGAAGGATTCTTTACCACTGTGCTGTTTGTGGCGTCAATTTTAGACAAGCCAGGACCATACTGTGCACCAAAACCAAGGGAGAGTGGCAGGTTGGCCCCCACGCCATACACTGCGAATACACCAGGGGAAAATATCTGTCCCAACTCAATCTTGTAATTCTTGTTGATGACGGTGGCATTCGGGTCGGTGCTGGTGGCATCCTGCGACTTCTCCAGCTTATAGTCAACAATAGCACCCAGATCAAACAAGGCGCCAAACAAGCTGATAGCCCCACCCTTGCCCCAGCTCAGACCTCCAGGCGTCCACGAAATTCCGATCGGCGCAGTAACCCCGAATTTATCAGACCAGGTACCGCCGGCAGCATTACTTCCATTGGAAGTAGAAAAGAATGCGCCCAAATATGTTTGCACAGAAATATTGCAATTTGTATACTTTTTAATAGATGAACTTCCCACAGGCAGAATGACATTCTCCAACGCCGCCTTCACCTGATCTTCATCTTTGGCTTCCACCATATTAGCCATGAACAAGGCATACGGCTTTACTTTTTGTGTAAACGTGAGCAGCTTATCGAGCTTTGTTTTCTTATCATTATCAGCTACCGCATGCAAAGGATTTTTATTATCGCTGGTGAGGTCATGTACCTGCGTCAGAATATCCAGCGCATCATTCACTGCTTGTGTATACTGACTGCTGTAAATATCTTTGTACAGAGCATTTGACTTCCYTACAATTGTTAAATATTTATCAGTAACAAGATCTTCGTTAAATATTTTTACAATGCTAAATGCATAATCTGCGATATCGATGGAAGTATTGATGTAGTTGTAAATATCCTCATCACCTATTTTTTCATGAGCGGCTATTTTCTTCGCGATGCCGTCATACCCTGTCTGCATCTTTTCTGTCAGATTAATAAACTCGCCCAGTTTATTCTGAAACAACAGGATGTTACCAGCCTGCTCAGTAAGTATACTGGTTAACTTAGTAGGAGTAGCCGCTTTTCCCAGATAGAAGGTAAGATCCTGCAACAAAGCCTTTTGATAAACCAGTCCCATAAATATTCCCGTAAAAACGTCGTCAGTCAGCAGGTGATGAATATCTTTAGCAGACACCCAGATGCTGGTGGTGTCCTCGTTTCTTAAGCCTTCGGAAAATACAGCAGCAAACCGGATAGTGGCGCCCATGTTTTTAAACCCAACGCTACCATTTTCCTTCCACTCCTTCAGGGAGGCAAGGTCCTTTATCAGGTCTGCAGCTGTAGCAGTGCCTGTTTCCAGCTCATGTACCAACCTGATAGACCGGATAGCCACCCTTACTTCAGGGAAATTAATCAACAATGCCTGATAGGTAGGCAATTCCAGTACATCATCCAGGTGATATGTCAATTGTTTTAAGTCTTCAAAGAAACCATTGCGCAGGGCCGGCAGCATTTGTGGATATGATTGTGCCAGCAGATTAACCAGGTTGTTGGTGGTCTTGGGAAATAAAATTTTAAACTCCGCATGCTCATCCGCAAATTTCTTAAACCGGTTAAAGAAGGCGATGGTTAATTCCTGCTTCGCCCTGTCTATCATCAGGTCTGCAATGGCATTGGCAAATTTCGTTACATCCAGACCACTTACAGCAGATAAGGATTTAGACACAAAAGAAGCGGTTCCTCCATCTGCAAAATTATCCGGCACATAAGGCTTAAAAAATGGGTTCTTAATCATCTCTCTCGAAATGTCAGTCCCTGCCGGATAATACGGAGCCAATACTTTCACCAGGTCGGCTCTCGCTTCAAAGACTTGCTCCTGTTGATTGTAACAATGTTGCCTGATATACAGCGCATCATAAAATATCGATTGTCCGTTGGATCCTATGCCAAGCAGACAAACAAGGAATGTGACAATTAAAAATTTCATTTCATGAGGTTTAAAGGGTAGCGAATATTTTTTGGGGACTGATTAATTTAAGACCGGCGGATCCCTGTACCGGATCGAAATTGGTAGATAGCAAGTCTTTAATACCTGCAACAGTAAAAGGTTTGTTGAGTGCCCTGTATCTTGAAATGATCAGCGCGCAGATACCGGCTACAATGGCGGTAGCCTGCGATGTGCCGTCCATAGATTCCGGCATCGTTTTAAGTTCATAGGCAAACACCGCTTCTCCCGGAGCATAGATCTCCGTTTTTCCATTGAGGTACGATATTTTCGCCAGCTTGCTGCCACTGTCCGTTGCACCCACGCCTATACAATCAGTATATAAAGCGGGGTACTTCCCGTCAACAAGATTGCTGAACGTATAGTCGTCTCCGATAGATGCAATCACCAGGATATTTTTATTGACTGCTTCTGCAATGATCTTTCTCAGGTCTTCATTCTCAAGATACCCACCGTAGCTGATAGAAATAATATCCACGGGTGTATCAATGGCCCAGCGAATCCCCTTTACAATATTTGCATAGCTGGCGGATCCTCTGGAGGAAATCTTAGCGATATACAGTTCGCACTCAGGTGCATACCCCACCATTGCGAGCCTGTTCCTGGCGCCGATTAAAGAGGCACAATGAGAACCATGGCCATATTCATCGTTCACATCGTTCAGGGTGGTTTGTTGAGGATCGTCGATTAAAAAAGAGCGGAAGCCTTTCACCCCATTATGAATATCTGTATTGGCAATGTTATATCCCGTATCCAGAATAGCCACTTTAGCACGCTGTCCGAGCTCATTTAAACCATTCCAGATATCGCCTATTTTCAAGGCAGATATCCCCCAGGGCAATGCCTCGGTTACATCGGCCAGCCGACCGCCCCAATACCATTGCTTCTCGTTTTTATCGTTATACTTATAATACCACCTGTTCACACCTTTCAGGTCCTCCCCTTCTTCCACGCCATCCATAGCAATAACCTTCCCGCTGGGAAAAGCATTGGCTACAATGTCAAAACTTTTTCCAGGACCTTTGCGTACGCGAAGCGGCAATGTAATTTTTACGTTTAACATAATGATATATTATCCGTCAAAGTCAACACCAGCATCTGTCGGTTTCTGCGGGGAAGGGTTGGTGGTAAGCGCCTTTCCTGCATTTCTCAGAGACACCAGTTTGCCCAAAAGATCAAACCAAAACGGTGCTCCCATCGTGATAGCCATTGCTGTTATAAAAAAGCCGAAGAACTTCTTCCCGGTAGTTTTATGCCATATATACTTCCAGGTGATATAATTGGAATGTTGGCGAAGCACCGCATCCGGAATACTGTCTGTGGCCAGTTGCATGCTATCATACACGGCTTCTTTGGGAAATAACCAAACGCCTTTCCAGAAAAACTGCACGCCTGCATTCAATCCTCTTTTTATCCGCCCGGGATTATCTTCCTTTAACTCCCGGATGAAAGCAGTATCCTTTCGCCCCCGGTCGCCCCACCCTAATCCCAGGAGGGTGTTAACGCTATCTTTACTCTTTTTTATTTCAAGGTATATTTCCTTCGTCACACCGCTATCGCCTCTGTTAGCGGGATTGCCGGCTGCGGCTACGCCCATCTCTGCCAGCTTTTCAGCGACTACTTTATTGGAAGAAAGAAAAGTAGAGATCTCAATGGTATCAATGTTTAATATGAAGGCCAGTGCCAGGCCGATTCCAAACAGTATAAAAGAAGTGTTCCGTTTATACCAGCCGGTTACGCGGTCCATGCTGTCGTTATACCATTTTTCCAGCCGGTATTTAAACGCATCCAGGTCGCCCGCTGCTTCGTTGAAATGATGATTCAGTATGTCGTATACCTCTGTATCGATGCGGTCCTTATAGGTTTCCAGGCTGTTCCGCACAATAGAAAAAGTGGCGGTCTTCGACTTGTTATTCTCATCAAGATTCTTGATTACTTCTGTGAGTACTGTTGAGAAGTTTTTGTCCAGCAGATAAGAAGGCCGGTTAAAATAATCGTTCTGGCCGTAGTTTTTAATGATAGGGTGCTCGTAAAAAAGATCAAACAACCGGATTTTGGAAACATCCTTTTTCCCTTTTTCCACCTCACTTCTTTGAAACAGTTTCTGTTCCAGTGTTCCATTTATGTTGATGGTACGCTTAACTTCCTTCTTCAGAAACCGGAAAAATCTGAATACGCCCAGCTGCTCCAGGATAATGGCCCAGAAAGGAAGGCTCCTCACGGGTGTATTAGACAACATGGYGCTGATTCCTTTGTACAGGGTATTGGCTCTCCGCTGAACAATCGTAGCCAGCGATTCCTGTACGGCAGATGCAAAGAGGCTATAAATCAAAAATATGAACACCAGCCCTATAAATACGTTTAATACGCTGTAATCAAACATAGAGAGTTATTTACCGCCGGGGAATGAGGGATTAGGGATCAGATCAATAATATATAAAATGCTATTTTGGGAATTGCATAAATAGTCAGGTTTGGGATTGTTACACTAAATCTTGGTTGAAATCAACTGGTATAAGGTCAGGGTTGAAATCACAATAAATATAATCTATGCCTGACATAAATCAAAATTTATTTTATCAAGTGCTATGGCGGGGTCGCAGCTAACAGGGCTATTTTCCAATAATCTCTTTACGATGCGCCAGTCCCCAATAATGCAGCGCATCCATCACCTTTTCCAGGGATTTTCCATGTGCCGTAATAGTGTATTCAACTGTAGGCGGAAAAGTATCATACACCTCTCTTTTCACCAGTTTATTCCCCTCCAGGTGCTTCAACTCTTTAGACAACGTTTTATCCGTAATCCCATCTACCTCTTTGGATATTTGTTTAAAGCGTTTGGGACCTGATGATAATGAAAACAAAATTAACAACTTCCATCTGCCCTCCAGGGCTTCCAGTGCATCTTTAATAGAGAGGGCATTTTTTGGACATCCACCTTTTGTTAGCATATATGCTGCTTTAATGCTTTTAACTTACACGATACTATCCAATTGGAAAGCGCTATCACTTTAGATAGCGCTTTCCAATTGAAACCAAATATAAGTAGGTTTGCTTCATTAATAAAAAATCAGCAAAAAATGACCGGACCACAAAAATCTGCCARGACCATTCACATCATCCTCTGGGTAGCACAAATACTATTAGCCCTGTTTTTACTCACCGGAACAGTATTGAAATTCCAGCCAATTGAAAAGATAGCGCCTATGATGCCGTGGGCAGGACAAGTACCTCCAATGGTAGTAAGACTCCTGGGAATAATCGATCTGTTAGGGGCAATAGGTTTAATAATCCCCTCCCTGTTGCGTATTAAACCATCATTAACGCCCTGGGCCGCTATAGCCACTATTGCCCTCATGGTATGTGCCATCATCTTTCATGTTTCCAGAGGAGAAGCTGCCGTTATTGGCGCCAATATCATCGCGGCATTTATTGCTGGTTTTATAGCCTGGGGAAGATTTAAAAAAGCGCCCATCACTTCAAAATAAAGACAGGCAGGATTAAATACCTGTTCTCAGACTTTCAGCATACGCATCTGGCAGCGGGCTATCTTCCACTGCTTTGGCCGCCTTCTCCACATCATATTCAAAACGGATGAATTCCACGCGGATACTATCTTTTTGATGAATACTGCTATCCTCGTTGATATGCAGCATCACATAGCATCCGCGTGGATCACCGTCTTTCGGCTTTCCTACGGAGCCAATATTGATGGCATGTCTATAGTGTGTATTTTCACCCGGCACGGCAGGTAATACCCGGTGATATGGTTTATGGGTATGCCCAAAGCACATGATATCCGCACCTGCATCTTCCATAATTCTCATCATACTTTTCTCTTCCCTGTCTTCGAATAAATATTCATTGATCTTACGTGGACTCCCGTGTACCAGCAGCAAATTCAGTGTATCATTATTTAACTGGAACGTTACTTTGATATGGGCCGGCAGCGTGCGGAGGTAGCGGCGCGCTGCTGCAGTGACCAGCTGATTTGTGTAAGCGATGGAAACACTGCCATTCGCTTTCTCACTGTCTGTTTTGTAGGCGCAGCCACAGTCATCGCTTGTTCTGCCAATACCAAAATCATAGTTACCGGCAATAGTAGGAATGCCGCGCTTCCGGACTTCGTTGATGACCTCATTGGGCCAAACGTTATAACCTACCAGGTCACCCAGGCAATAGACAGCATCCGCTTTTCTTTCATCAACATCCTTAAAGAAGGCTTCCAGGGCGGGTAAATTCGCATGAATGTCACTGAACAAAGCTATTTTCATAAATAGAAGATTGGATAAGATATTTCAGCAATTATTTAATAAAATGATAGATTAGCAACAGCCACCACCTGGTGTACAGGATTCGCCAGCTGCCATGCCGATTGGTATTTCCAGTGTTTTGGTAGCAGGCGTTCCACAAGTCATGCCCCGATCTGTTGCCTTGCATTGGGTAGCATCCGGTTGCAGATTAACGACCAGGTTCTCACCTTCCAGCAAAAATTCTTTCGGATACATCTGACGGGTATCAAATGTAGCATTACCAAATTCAATTTTCACCATCGCTTTGGGATGCAGATCCAGGTGCTGCTCCACCAGGTCCACTATCTTCAACGCCTTATGAACCGCCATGGCACGATCCGTTTGCGCTTCTTCCGGCTCCCATAGCTGTACAATAATTTCCGTCCAGGCATTTACCTTTCCGCCACAATCAACGGACGTAACAGGCGCCTGTTTAATTTCAGTAATATGGTAAGAAGGAGCTACCAGTTTGTTTGCCGCATATTGAAACTGTAATATCTGTTCAGGATATTGCTGCAGCTGATCTTTAAATGTCTGCCAGGTCATTTTGGAATTACTCATTGTATAAAGATTTATGTTCGTTTTAAAATGATGCTTTTTCAGAGTTGACAAGCGCCTCCGCTCCTCCATACCAGCGCTTACGGAGCCAGAAGGCCACATTCACCAGTGCAATCAGGGCGGGCACTTCTACCAGTGGACCAATCACGCCTACAAATGCTTGTCCTGAATTGATGCCAAATACGCCGATGGCAACGGCAATGGCGAGTTCAAAGTTGTTACCTGCCGCTGTAAACGCAATAGCCGCATTCTTCGAATAATCTGCTCCCGCAGCCTTCCCCAGCACAAAGCTCAACAGGAACATGATGGCAAAATAAATCATCAGTGGGATGGCTATTCTTACTACATCCATCGGAATCTGCACGATCAGTTCGCCTTTCAGACTGAACATCACGATAATGGTAAACAACAAAGCGATGAGGGTAATGGGAGATATAAACGGTATGAACTTTTCCCGGAACCATTCTTCGCCCTTTAGTGCGATCAAACCATATCTGCTGATCACGCCAGCAGCAAAGGGAATACCCAGGTAGATCCCTACACTTTTGGCGATTTCACCAATAGAAACTGCTACCGTAATGCCTTTTATCCCGAATACAGTGGGAAGCCAGGTGATAAACACATACGCATATACACTGTAAAGTAATACCTGGAAAATACTATTGAGCGCCACCAGTCCGGCGGCATATTCACGGCTGCCATCTGCCAGTTCATTCCACACGATGACCATGGCAATGCATCGGGCCAAACCAATCAGGATAAGCCCTGTCATGTATTCCGGGTAGCCATGCAGGAATAATACGGCCAGCCCGAACATCAGGAACGGACCAACTACCCAGTTGAGCAGCAGCGACAACGACAATACTTTTGTGTTGCGAAACACCTCTCCCATCTTGTCGTACTTCACTTTCGCCAGCGGAGGATACATCATCAGTATTAAACCTGCTGCCAGCGGAATATTGGTGGTACCAGACGAAAAGGAATGAATCAATCGGGAGGAAGAAGGAAAGAAATAACCGATTCCAACTCCGATAGCCATCGCCAGGAAAATCCATAAGGTAAGGTACCTGTCTAAAAAGCTTAGCTGCTTGCGCTGTGCCGGATTACAATTTTGCATGTCAATAGAAATAAGTCGTTTTTTCCTGAAAAGAAATTCATTGTATTATTGCAATATTACGATACGTTAGTGCAAAAAATTTTAACAGCAGGATTTTACGTCCGTTTGTTCCACGAAGAAGGCACTGAGCAACTTGTTATATTGATTCCAGACCTTTGGATTGATACAATAGCAAACACTTGCCCCCTCAATCGTCCCCTGAATCAGGCCGGCTGTTTTCAGTTCCTTCAGATGCTGGGAGGTAGTCGCCTGTGCCAAACCCAATTCGTCCACCAGATCTCCGCACACGCAGGCGTTCTTTTTCACGAGATACTGCAAAATGGCAATCCTGGCGGGATGCGCCAGCGCTTTCGCCATGTTGGCAATGTCATTTTGTTGTTTGGTGAATAAATCTGATTTGGTAGCTCCCATACTATTACTGCTTTAACACATCGCAATATTACGATTAGTTATTAATCCGTCCAAAGAAAGTTTTCTTTTTGACCCTATAAAGATGATCCTGATGATGAGCAAATCAGTTCTTAACTGCCAATACTTTCTCCAGTCCCCATTTACACATCAATTTTGTGATTACCGGGCAACAGAATTTCAGTGGCGCAGAAACAGCAAAACTTGTTATCCAGGCTGTAGGGGAATGATCAACAATAAAAACTCCCTATATTCACAGCGCAGGTATGGCCTTTTTTGTAGCCGTACCTGCTACTTATTTATGCCACCAAAACCGGCTACATGATAGCTTATGAGCTGCTGTGTAACGTATATATCAGCAGCCTGCTGTTGACTTACTTCACTAATTTCTTCACTTTAAAAAACTGTAAAACCAATCCGATGACCAGCAGCACCAATAAAACCTTGATGGCATTCTGCACAATCGGAGACGTAGGTCCATCGGCCAGCGGATGCCCTACCGGTAGTCTTGATAACGTTTCATTTACTGCCGGTATCATAGAAAGAAACAGGGTAAGCGTCATACAAAACACCTGTATCAGCAGCAGGGTCTTTTTCCTGGAAGCATTCCGGCCAGGCAGGTAGGCCACTCCCAATAAAATAAGTATGAGTATTCCTATGCCGTGACCGGGATTAAAACCACCTGCTTTGGAAAGCCCAAATGACGTAACGCAGGCGATGACCGTCAGGATACTGTATATCTTTCCGGAGGAGGAAAAAGGGTTGATGATGCCCTCTTTTACCAATGCGGCTACAGCAAACAACAAAGCAATGACAGCGATAATAGTGTGTATAATACCTAAAATACTCATAGGGAAAAGATCTTAAAGTGAGTGAATAAAGAAGTGACAGCCCTATCATTCAGGCGCTTAGCGCAAACATCAGGGCTTAATGGAAAGTAATTTATGGCTATTAATTGAAATAATTGCTGATTTTAGATGTTGACAACCGTTCCCCATATGGAGGATAGCCCGTTAACGGTTCTTCATCCAGGCGGTTCGTGTCATTTCAAACTTCAACTCCTTCTCCCCATTCATCCCCGTTTCCTGCCACCCTGATTTCCGATAGAATGCTGCAGCCCTGGTGTCTGGTCCCGTCCCCAGCCAAACACGGTCTTTATTATTAGAAAAATACCAGGTGAGCATCAACTCCTGTAGTTTCCTCCCAATCCCTTTTCCTTCAAACGCTGGCAGTATAAACAAGGCCCATATGTTATCTTCTTTCAGGTCAACTATCGCAAACCCAACTATCCGGTTGTCCATCTCACATACCCATCCCTTCCCTCTGATAGTTAAAAATTCAACATAGTCATTGTAGGTGATCCGTTCAGGATCAGATAACTTATTTTCATTTACCCCATTTCTGACTACATGTATTTGTGCGATATCTTCAATGGTTGCTGCTCTAAAATTCATATGAGTTGTTCTTATAAATATTCATTTCAAATTCCGCAAATGGCGTTCAGACCAAACATAAACATTATGGCGCAAAAAAAGAAAGCCCGCACTGAACGAGAGCCTTAGGATCTTTATACGTTACTAGTAATATTAAGGAAGATGCCCTATCTTTAAATGATAGCCTTCCTGATTCCACATAGGCTGCTTATTGATTACCCAAGAAATTGATTTATGCCAACATCAACCCACGTTTACCTGAGATTTTTTATGGCCATGTTCCTTAGTTCCAGTGCCATTTCCGGTTTTGCCCAAAAGAACCCGAACTATACCGAATCCGCTGTGGGGAGCTATCAGTTGCCGTCTCCCTTAATTAACAACCAACATAAAAAAGTGCGGACTTCATCAGACTGGAATGGTCACCGCAGAAACGAAGTATTACAACTATTTAAAGAAAATATGTACGGACAATTTCCAGGTCCGTCTGCAGACATGCATTTTGTAATGCAGAAAATTGACAGCGCCGCCGTTGGTGGACTGGCCATTTCCAAACAAATACGCATCTATTTAACTGCGGGTGAAAAGGGACCTTATATTGATCTGCTGTTGTATGTTCCGGCGAATACCACACATCCGGTTCCGGTATTTGCGGGTTGGAACTTCAAGGGAAATCAAAGCGTCAGCACAGATGAAAATATTCTTGTTTCTCAAAGCTATCTCGACTTTCTGAAAATCAAAAAAGATACATTAACCCCTGCAAGAGGTGATCAGGAAAAGTGCTGGCCAATTAAAACAATCATTGAACATGGCTATGGCGTAGCAACTGCCTATTATGGCGATCTGGAACCCGACTATCCGGATGGATGGCAAACCGGTATACGGAGCACCTTAGCTAAATCGCTGCAGTTAAAGTCCTCAGATTGGTGCGCTATGGGGGCCTGGGCCTGGGGATTAAGCCGCATATTGGACTATCTCCAAACCGACAAGGCCGTGGATGCCGCAAGGGTAATTGTAATGGGTCATTCCCGCCTGGGTAAAACAACGTTGTGGGCCGCAGCCAATGACACCCGCTTTGCAGCCGTCATTTCCAATGACTCCGGCGAAGGTGGTGCCGCATTATCACACCGGAACTACGGACAAAATTTAAAAGGCATGATTACCTCCTTTCCGCATTGGTATATTTCGAAGTATAAAGACTATGCGGACGATGTTAATGCGCTTCCCATAGATCAGCATATGCTGTTGGCTTTAGCGGCGCCACGGCCCTTATATGTGGCCAGCGCCACCAATGATCGGTGGGCAGATCCTTACGGAGAATTCCTGGGAGCAAAAAACGCGGAACCAGTGTACGCTCTTTTTGGCAAAAAAGGTTTGGGAACGGATGAAATGCCCGCACCGGATACGTCTGTTGGAAATACCATCCGCTATCATATCCGTACCGGCGACCACGATATTTTATTATTTGACTGGATGCAATACATCAAATTCGCAGATGAGCTGGTGAAGTGATAAACCTGCTTAGGTAAGTGCTACCAGGAAATTCTCTCCGCTGGCAGGGCTAAAATGATCTGTTCTGCCCATAAAATAACGTTGGGTCAGCGTTTCTGTTGACACTACTTCTATTGCTTTAAAACCTGCCTCCAACGCCATCTCCTGCATTTCTGCCGGGGTAAAAAAACTGATAAAAGGTGTTCCAGCCGCCGCTGCGCCTTTATTGGCAATCTGTTGTAAAGGCTGATCGGCTTCATCCAGCAGATCCAATGGTAAATAAAATGCCATGGCCAGTGTGGAACCTGCTGCAAGTGTGGCTATCTGGCGCAGGGTAGCCTGCACCGCGTCTTTTGTAAGATACAGACTAACGCCGGCGCAAGCTACCACCGCAGGTTTGCTGGTGTCAAAACCGGCTTTTATTAATTGCTCCCACCAGGAAGAAATTTCAAAATCAACAGATACAAAATGCAGCCACTGCGGAATACCAAATCCAAGTTCTATTAATCGTTGCTGTTTCCAGGACTGCGTATCCGGCTGGTCTATTTCAAATAGCTGTAACCGTGCAGCTATTGCTGGGTGGCGCTGCGCAAAAGTATCCAGCCCTGCACCGAGTATCACATATTGATGGACGCCTTGTTGCTGCTGTGCTATCACCAGGTCGTCAATAAAACGCGCACGGGCTACCACGGATGCACGGAGCCGTTTTGTAAAATCCGGACTCATGTCAGGACGTTGCCGCCACTCACTACCAGGTGCTATCAGCTTAAATCCGATTTCGTCTTCAACGATATGTGGCAACGGATCCATCTGAACGTGCATGGCTCTCCATAAAGCTACTCTTACCGCCGTATTATCTGGTTCCACCTTTTTCTTATTTTGTTCCATCATGAACCTATTACATTATTACTTCAATGAACGTAAGCCAATCATATTTCCTTCCGTGTCTTCTATCAGCGCAATAAAACCGAAGTCTCCAATATTCAATTTCGGCTGGATGATTTTCCCGCCAGCGGCTTCCACACGCCTCAGCTCTGTATTAATTTCTTCGGAAGAAAAATACACCAGTATGCCGCCTTTACCGGGTGTTACCTGATCAATCTTTACCAGTGCACCACCTGGCCCATTCCCCTTTTCATCGCCCGGAAAAGTGGCATAGTCCATATGCGAATGCCTGTCGCTGCTCACCGGCAAATCCGTGAGCTGATACTTAAATACATCTGTGTAAAATTTCTTTGCCCTGTTAAAGTCTGACGCATAAATTTCAAACCAGCTGATCACGTTTTTCATGCTATTAATTTTGAAGATAATGAATACAACAAAATTAGCCACCAGGGATGTGGCAAAATTGTAAAAAAACGACAAGGCTTTTTTTTATGATGGCCATTCCGGAAATCCGGGCATCCTTTCAATAGATTTACGCAGATAAATACCGGGACTTACGCCGGAAAAAAGCCTGAAATCGCGGATAAAATGGGATTGATCAAAGTAGCCGAGCGAATGAGCAATTTCCGTGAGGGAACGAATTTTGCCTTGCCGTAAAAGCCCTACCGATGCCTGGAAACGGCAAATGCGGGCATACAAAATAGGCGTAATGCCAATATGCGTTAGAAAGAGACGCTCGAGTGAACGCGCTGATAAATGGAGGTCATGCAATACCTGAGAAAGCTTCTTACCCTGTTGTAGTGCAGCTACTGCATAACCCAGTTTTTTGTTGTCGTCTTCGTGACGATGGGTTTGCTCCAGCAGGAATGAAAAAAGACAATCCGCCTGTTGTTGCCCGGAACTACAATTCAGCAGCTGATCCGTCAAAGACGTTTTAGCCAGGTGACTGATACAAATATTTTGATCCGTTAACTCATTTGCATTTAAGCCAAACACTGATTTAAGTGCTGCCGGCTGAAAGTTTACGCCGATCGTACGAAAGCTGCCGCCGCCATGCAATTGACCATACTTCCTCGCCTGACCAAATACAAACAGTTGTGGCAGGCGTTCTCCTCCGAAACCCGTGAATACTGCCGGGTTCTGCTGGAAAATAAGCCCTGGCTGACCATTACTCATTACCGTAAAAGCCTTTTGTGATACATCGTCCGTCTGGTTTTCCAGGGACCAGAAGTATTGGACATAGTTTTTCAGCGATGGCGGAGGTGTAATTATCTGGTAATCCATTTTCCTGATAATGGGAGTTATCGGTCTTTTGCACCTGACCGGGTGAAATAATCCGGTGGATATAGTTGCTGTCCATATTTTTCAAAAAGTGCCAGCACCCTTTGCTTCATGGCATCGTCCATTACAGGTGGAGGCAGAAACTCGCCTTCCGCCACGGGTACACCAAATTCCATAAACATTTCATCCAGTCCGGAAGGCACCACTACACAAAGCAGCTTAGCCAGCTTATCGGACTTGTTTTTGAAACTATGTACCATGCCACCTTTAGGTATCACGATGTATGCGCCTTGCGTTGCAGTATACATACCTTCTTCCGACCATACCTCCACTTCTCCTTCCAGTACATAAAAAGATTCCTGGAAGTCAGGATGCGCATGGGGGCCGGGCCCACCGCCCGGAGGCACCGACATTTCGATAGTGGCAAATTCGCCACCGGTTTGTTTTCCGGAAACAAGTATCCGATAGTTACCACCGGCCACAGAAAGGATTTGCCCCTCATGAGCGCCTAGTGTGATCACAGATTTCTTAACCTCTTCCATATAAATGAGTTTAAAATTATTACCCGAATTTACAAAATGTTTATTCTGCTCTCAGGCTTTTTACCGGGTTGGCGATGGCCGCTTTTATCGACTGGTAACATACCGTCAGCAAGGCTATCATGACGGTTAAAAGACCGGTTAATGCAAATACCCACCACGCAATACCCACTCTGTATGTATAACTTTGTAACCACTTATGCATGCACCACCATGCAAGCGGCGCTGCTACTAAGAAAGAAATGATCACCAGTTTTACAAAATCTTTTGATAATAAGGTGGTAATACTGGATACAGATGCCCCCATTATCTTTCGTACCCCAATTTCCTTCACCCTGTTTTCCGCCATATAGGTGGCCAGTCCGAATAAACCGAGGCATGAAATAAAGATGGTGAGTCCGGCAAACAGGGCGGCAAGTATACCTTGTCGTTTTTCATTCTCGAACTTTCTTCCATATTCTTCATCCACAAACTTTGCATCGAAAGGGTATTCGGGATTATACTTTTTAAAAATAAGTGCAGTCTTCTCCAGGTTTGCAGCAGTAGTATTCTTTCCGTTTAGTTTTATCTGTATCACATTAAAATTCATGAAACTGCTCTTGGCTCCGCATATTAATATCGGTCTTGTGCGTTCATAAGGATTGGTAAGAATAAAATCCTTAATAACCCCTACAATATGCCAGTCCACGCCCAGGTCCCCAACTACTTTGCCAATCGGATCTTTGAACTTCATTACCTTCAGTGCCGACTCATTTATAATCAGCCCCGTTGAATCAGTAGGATATTGTTTCAGGTCAAAATCACGACCCTGAACAAATTGTAAGCCGGCAGTAGCACCCAACCCTTCATCAGACAAATACCGATCGAAAGATGTTTTATCGTTGGGGTCCTTTCCCTGCCAACTCTGCCCCCATCCATCACTCCAGCGCTCTGTAAGCGGGGAGTTGGTTTTTGTGATAGACTTTGCAATACCTGATGACAGCAATTCATTTTTTATGAGTTCATAGTTCTTAGGGATATCACCCGTCATGAAATGGTAAACAAGATTATCCCTGTTGTAGCCTGTCTCCCGGTTACGGGCGTAGTCTATTTGTTGTTTTACAATAACAGTGCAAATAATAAGGATGGTGGCGAATGTAAACTGTAATACCACCAATACTTTTCTTGGCGTTACTAATGCATTGGCTTTTTTAAATGTTCCCTTTAAAACCTTAACAGGCTGGAAAGAGGAGAGAAAGAAAGCAGGGTAACTGCCAGCCAGCAACCCGGTAAAGAGGATAAACCCGATAAAGGCCATCCATGTGTATATACTGCCGAAGTTGATGAATAGTGTTTTATCTGTAAGCTGGTTATAAGCGGGCAGACTTACCTGCACAATGATGATAGCCGTGATGCCTGCCAGAAAGGCCAGCAAAACAGATTCTGAGATAAACTGGATGATAAGGGAACTCTTCATGGCCCCCACTACTTTTCGTATCCCTACTTCTTTCGCCCGTTTTTCACTTCTTGCGGTACTCAGGTTCATAAAATTGATGCAGGCAATCAGCAATATAAACCCGGCGATGATACCAAATAGTTTTACGAATGAGCCACGGCCACCATTGTCTTCCATACCTCTGTCATCGAAAGTGGAATATAAACGCCAGCGGCTGAGCGGGTAAAGAAACCACTCCCATTTCATCGTTTTGGCTTCTCCATCATACCGCTGCTTTAAATCCCTTACTTTGGCGGCAACAGTGGCAAAGCTTGCATTGGGCTTCAGCATTACATAAGTTGGAGTGCTGTTATCGTGCCAGCCCAAATCCTCTCCCTCTCTGTATTTTACATATGACCAGGGTAGTAAGTAATCAAAATTAAACCTGGAATTGCCGGGTAAATCTTTCAGTACACCCGTGACCGTAAAATTGTCTTTATTCTCAATTTTCACCACCTTACCAATGGCATCTTCATCACCAAATAAAATCTTCGCCGTTTTCTCCGTCAGCACCACCGCATTCCTGTCATTCAGCGCCGTAGCAGGATCTCCTTTCAGCATCGGAAAACTGAACATTTGCAGAAAACCCGTATCCGCCACCATAGCCGTCTTCATCACTTTTTTATCTCCTACTGAAAGAAGGTAATTACTGGAACCTACCCTCACGGCACGTTCTACTTCCGGTAAATCTTTTTCCAGCGTACGGGCCGTTAATGCAGATACGCTATTCCAGTTTGAGATACTACCTTCAAATGGTACGCGATTCCATACTTCGTATATCCTGTCCTTATTTTCATGAAAC
The DNA here is from genome assembly GCF_056399985.1 of Chitinophaga sp. 01L420. Lineage (NCBI taxonomy): Bacteria > Pseudomonadati > Bacteroidota > Chitinophagia > Chitinophagales > Chitinophagaceae > Chitinophaga > Chitinophaga sp. 01L420. Next base: position 44,183 of record NZ_JBFTSK010000028.1, on the reverse strand, counting down.
TCATCGTAGCTAAGTTCATCCTGTATCCACAGCAAAATTAGTATCGCTGCGGCCATACCAATGGCCAGCCCCGTAATATTGATAATGGAAAAGCCTTTATTGCGTAAAAGGCTCCGGTAGGCAATTTTGAAGAAGTTTCTAATCATAGTATAACCATCATTCCGTGTAGCGATCTGGATTTGCGTCAATGGCGGGCAAAGAGAATGCCGGATAGCCATATGACTGATTTACAGGGCTGTAGCTATGCATAATGAATATATTGCTGTCCGTTTTCGACACAAAAACTGTCCGCTTTTGATACACATTGGTGGCGCCTGAAATAACAGAAACCTGCGCAATGCGCAGGTTTCCATTTCTTTAATAATTCATGTATTGGAGAAATCGAACTTCTTAAGACTTAATAAATGCCAGGAGATCCTTATTGATCGTTGCCGCTTCTGTAGTAGGCATACCATGAGGATAGCCCGGGTATGAAATAAGCTTTCCATTCTTTAAAAGAGCGGCAGCCTTGAGTCCGGAAATGGGGTATGGAACAATCTGATCATCTTCACCATGCATTACCAGCACAGGAATATCCACACTTTTAAGGTCTTCTGTAAAATCTGTTTCCGAGAAAGCCTTGACACAGTCGTAATGCGCTTTAATAGCTCCCATCATTCCCTGCCGCCACCAATTATCTCTTACGCCCTGTGATATTTTTGCGCCTTCACGATTATAGCCATAAAATGGAATCGTGAAATCCTGAAAATATTGGGTTCGTTGTGTGGCAGTGTTTTCCCGGATTTCATCGAAAACGGCTAACGGTACGCCATCCGGATTTTTGTCGGTTTTCACCATCAGTGGTGTTACAGCGCTGATGAGTACTGCTTTGGCCACACGGCCTTTTCCGTATTTTGCCGCGTAGCGGATTACTTCCCCTCCACCTGTAGAATGACCAACATGAATGGCGTCTTTTAAATCAAGGGCTTTCGTAAGCTCCGCCACATCTGCCGCATAGGTGTCCATATCATGTCCGTTGGCAGTCTGGCTGGATCTTCCGTGCCCTCTCCGGTCATGAGCAATTACCCGGTATCCCTGGCTGAGGAAAAACATCATTTGCCCATCCCAATCATCGCCGGACAAAGGCCAGCCATGATGAAAAACAATAGGTTGGCCTGTTCCCCAGTCCTTGTAGTAAATTTCGGTTCCGTCTTTTACTTTGATAGTACTCATTGGTTTGAATTTGAGTTAATGACTTTTAGGTTTTTTAGATGTAATCATTCAAAAACTATTAACCAAAAGATACCCCTTTTAGTTTATTTGAGTTACAGATCAAGTTGAAAACCCTGGGGAATATCTTTTTTCAGTATTCTCTAAAGGCTCATACACTCCCGTTTGTCATTCTCAAATCCCCACTGCACTAGCTTTGAATATTATACAATACGCCATGCACTCCCTTTAGATAATCTTCAATCTGCCCCGGAAACCGGTTCCCCGGATTATGTTATATTTATAGTAATCAAAATAATCTCTCATGGCAAAACAAATGTCTATCCTTCCCTTTACGGGAAAACTCGGCCCTCTCATTGGGTATAAGCGCAATGGCGAATACTTCCTGCGTAGTATGCCTGAAAGCGTGCAGCAAACGGCTGCTACCCGCCGCGCATCCCGGCGCTTTGGCATCGCCAGCAGGAAAGGTGCATTTATCCGGCATGCTTTCTACGGCCACCTGGATATCCATTGTGACGACGGCCACATCAATCGGCTCAACAAGCTACTCATTGCTGCCGGCGATCATCATGAGGCGCTGACAGGCTTCCGCTTCAATCAGCATACCGGCGTAGATCGTTTTTTTCCGGTGGCTCCCCGCCTCTTGAGTAACGGGATATTAAATCTTCCCGCACAAACCATCGACGGGTATAAAGGTATTGCTGCCCTGGAAGTAAAAGTGATCGCCACGCGTATCGATTTTGTATCACGTCAGGTGGCAGGTAGCGAAACGGTTACGCTCATGATAGATCCGGATACTACTTTCCAGGAAACAAATGTTTCGCTGGAGGTACCCGGGAAGGGCTCACTGGTAGTGGTTTTCCAGGTAATAGCGACGTACAAGGATGGCCCATCGCGCAGCAGACAATACATGGCTGCCGATATTATTGCGGTGGCAGCGCCACAAGTACCCAAATCTGCTCATAAACGTACCTACCCAAAGCGCACGAAATTGCTTCCCAAACTTATCCATACACACGCATATCCAGCTATCATTCAACTGGAATAAAGCAATCTTGCCCCGGAGATATTTTGATGAATAAACCCCTTATACCTGCTTCTTTTCAATAGTACATCTCTTTCCGCAACTACAGTCTGGTAGGGAAGTAGCCCTGCTATGGCCGGTTCTCACCTCTTTCCATCTGCTGATTCAATTTCATCCCGGTTATACATCCGAACGTCATCCCCGCATCAAGTCCACCTCTACTGCACCGTTTCTGTAGGTACATAGCGGGTGCTAAGCATAGCATCGATGGAGCCTACATAATGACTATACACTTTTGCAGGTAATGATGGGGGTTATATCTTAAAAGCGTATTTAGCAACAACGCCGCTTACATCATATGATGTAAGCGGCGTTGTATTAATAAGTATTTATTACCGGGTCAGCAGGCTGACACTTCTTTTTTATTCAACTTAGGTTCCAATCCCAGGGTTTGCAGCATCTTCATATCTTCGGTTACACCTGGATTAGGTGTTACCAGCAGGGTTTGACGCTCTCCTGTAAAGATGGAATTGGCGCCTGCCATGAAGCACCAGGCCTGTTCAGATTCAGTCATTTCTATGCGGCCGGCGGTGAGGCGCACAGTAGATGCAGGCATTACAATTCTGGCGGTAGCAATCATACGCACCATATCCCATGCATCTATTTTAGGATTGTCTTCCAGTGGCGTACCTTTCACTCTTGCCAGTGCATTAATGGGCACAGACTCCGGGTGTTTAGGCATGGTAGCCAGTGTGAGCAACATGGAAATCCGGTCGCGATGCGTTTCGCCTAAGCCGATAATACCACCGGAACATACGGTGATACCTGCTTTGCGCACATTATTGATGGTATTGATCCGGTTGTCGAATTTCCGGGTAGAAATGATTTCTTTATAGTACTCTTCTGAAGTATCGAGATTGTGGTTATAGGCATACAGGCCTGCTTCCTGGAGGCGAATTGCCTGTTCTTCTGTAAGCATACCCAATGTACAACATACTTCCAGGCCCAGATCATTCACCCCTTTTACCATGTCTATCACGCGGTTGAAATCCTTGTTATCTCTTACTTCACGCCAGGCGGCCGCCATGCAGAAACGGGTAGATCCGGTTTCTTTGGCTTTTCTGGCGTGCATGAGTACCGTTTCGGTAGACAACAATGCCTGTACTTTAATATCCGTATGATACCTGGCAGCCTGTCCGCAATAGGAACAGTCTTCCGGGCATCCACCGGTTTTGATGGATAAAAGGGTACATACCTGTATTTCTTTGGCGGAATGCCGTTCCCGGTGTATGGTAGCTGCCTGGAAAACCAGTTCCAGCAAAGGCTGGTCGTAGATGGCCTGGATTTCTTCCAGCGTCCAGTCATTTCTGATAGCTGATGTCATCGTGCGTTATTGAGTGGATTATAAGTAGTGTATGAATATAGTTATGCGTACTGGTGCAGTTCCTGGCCAATGGCGGCCATCCATACGTCAAACAGCTGCTGTTCCAGCATTTGAACGTGTTGTGCATGCGCTTCCCAGTCGGTGGCAAACCTGTTAAGCTGATTAATCATTTCTTCCAGGTGGCCTTCTTCTTCTACAATAATGGAACGTACCATCACTTTACTCTGCGCTTTATCAAGGGCGGCCTGGTATACCGGGTAAAGCAGGTCGGCACGGACTTCTATCGCATACGTTACAAAGAGGTAGGCTGCATATTTCAGCTGCTGCCCTTCCAGTCCGAAAGCGGTTTTCAGGTAACGGCAGGTTTGTACATCCAGTTGATGCAGGTAATGCCTGGTCTGGTTAGGTGCCAGCAGTTCCTGCAGCTGATACGTTTTGCAGCTTTCTGCATCTATTTTTGCAATTTGTTTCTTCAGGTAATAGGCGTGGCGGTGTTCTTCCGCTGCATGTTTCAGCTGGATAAGGTCTACCGTGGTAGGATGCTCACAGGCAGATATTTTCCTGGCGCCGGCATTCTCCATAAAGGAAAGGGTATTTAACCACCTGGCGTGCAGGAAATCGCTACCAACAATCTGTTGCAGTAAATCTTGCATATTTAACTTGTTTCGGTTCAAAAGTAGTCGCTTACCGGATGGTTCCACTAGGCCAGTTTTTATATTTCAGCTAGTCCGGTTATTTTTCCTTCTCTCTTATAACAATATCTATCAGAGAGTATTCCATCCACAGTGGCTCATCTTCTTGTTACAAACTTTAATTTCCCGTCTTTATATATTATATTAAAAACAATACAAAAGATTTTTCCGGCAAATAAAATATCTTGCCGGACTATTAAACCGTCTTATTAATGACATCATGAGTAGTCCGCTTACTGTTCCATATAAAAGCTTTGTACAGATAGACCGGCAGTCAGGCACCGCCATCTATTTACAGATCGCCCACCAGTTGATCAACGCTATTCAACGGGGTTTCCTGGTAACCGGCACCCGGCTTCCCGGCACCCGGCATTTCAGCGAACTACTGGAAGTAAACCGAAATACCATCGTAGCAGTATATGAAGAACTGGATGCCCAGGGCTGGGTACAAACACGGCCTAACAAAGGCACCTTCATTATCGGCAAAATAGATCCCAGGCCACAGAAGATCCGCAACGCCCAGGAGAACCAGTTGGCGCATTACCCAAAGACGACCGGATTTTCTTTCCAGAAATCTAACCTGCTGGATAATCCCTTTGAACACTCTTCCTGTGAGTATGTATTCAATGACGGTACGCCCGATATCCGCCTTACCCAGATCAGTCACTTATCCAGCCTATACAGCGCCAACCTGAAAAGAAAGAGTAACCATAAAAAACTAGGCTACTACAACCATGATGGCAGCGAATTTTTTAAGCAGCACCTGTCTAACTACCTGAATCAGTCGCGCGGCCTCCATATATCCAAAGACAATATCCTGATTACACGCAGCACAGAAATGAGTGTATTCATTACTTCCGAAATACTATTATCTCCTGGAGATATTGTATTGGTGGGTTCATTAAGTTACTTTTCCGTGAACATGATTTTCCAGAAATCCGGCGCCACTATTATGTCTGTGCCCATCGATGAAGATGGTATTGATGTAGCAGCCGTACGTGATATCTGTAAAAAACATAAGATCCGGATGTTGTATATCACCCCGCACCACCACTACCCTACTACGGTGACATTAAGTGCTTCCCGCCGGATTGCCCTACTTCACCTGGCCACGGAGTTCGGATTTATTATCCTGGAAGATGACTACGATTACGATTTTCACTACGACAATAGTCCCCTGCTGCCCCTGGCCAGCGCCGACAGCAATGGCATGGTGATCTATATTGGCGCATTCGGCAAATCGTTGGCCCCGGGCTTCAGAACAGGGTTTATAGTTGCCCCGGAAAACCTGATGACGGAAATGAGAAAACATCTTGGCATCATCGACCGGCAAGGCGATGTACTGATGGAACAGGTATTGGGAGAAATGATCGAAGCAGGAGAAATTCACCGCTACCTGAAAAAGTCTCTTAAAATATACCAGGAACGGCGGGATCATATTGTGGACATACTACAGGACCAGCTTCGCGAATTCATTGACTTTAAAAAACCTGCCGGCGGCCTCGCCGTATGGACCCGGTGGAAACAACCCATCAACCTCATGAAGCTGAGTAAAGCCTGCGCCAGGAATAACCTGTTTATTCCTAAAACCTTACTATACCAACACAAAGAGCTTACGGCGATGCGACTGGGATTTGGACATTTCACGCTCCAGGAAGCGGAGAACAGTGTTCAGATATTACGGCAAGGAGTACTGGAACAATGGGGAAGCTGATTTTCTTAGCTTTTAGCCATTAGCTTTTAGCTTTTAGCAGCGGAGATAAACATATATTTTTGCTTGAAAGCTGGGCCTGCACCCTGTTTCAATATTTTCGTCCTTTATGGTAATCTGGCTACAAGCCTTTCCGGCATATACTTCAGTATCCGGTAAATAACTTTCCATTTGATACCTGGTACGATAGTGAAACTATTACCGGCATGAGCAATGGTACGTGCAATAAACGAAGGCTCCATCAGTAACGATTCCGGGAGGTCTAATCCGGCTGTCATCTTGCTACGGATATATCCTGCAACGATCACGTTAACAATAATTTTCCGGGAAAACAGGTATTGTCTTAGTCCTGCCAGGTACTGCGTAAACGCTGCCTTCGTACTTCCGTAAACGAAGTTGCTTTTACGTCCCCGTACGCCGGAAAGAGAGGATAATCCAATGATCCTCTCAAGATGATCGTTGTCACTATCTTTTATAATCAGATTAATAATAGATACGGCGCCTGCATAATGTACCTGCATCATCCGATAGCTGCCTTCCCAGTCTACCAGCGCCTGTTCATTCGTTACCTGGAAACCGGCGGCATATATAACAATGTGCGGTTTGGCAGGCAATGCAGCATAGAATGCAGCATGATCTTTAAAAGCGGTAGCATCAAAGTAGCAGATGGTCAGCCGGTTTTGGGGCATATTCCTGGCATCCATAAATGACGCTATTTCCGCTGTGCTGCGGGAAGCTGCYATAACATGATATCCCTTTTCCAGGTACAACAGGATCACTTCTTTTGCTACGTCGGAATTGGCGCCGAGAACAAGGACCGTTTTGGTAACGTACAAACTCATAGGCCGTAAAAATAGTCAATAGATCTACAGCTTACAATGCCGGAGTGTAAAAATGGCTATTCAATACATCACAGGCAAATAACTACGAAATATTCGTAGTTATTTATTATCTTGAGCATCCATGGGAAATTACCCTGTTCGAAAATGCCACGAAAAACACTCACCGTCTAAAGCTTTTAATACAAATGATTTACTTCATCAAGAAGCTTATCAAGCTATGTGTGCCCGTCACATTTCTCTTATCCTGCCTGAATGTGAATGCACAGGATGCTTTGCGGCAAGTGCAGCAAACAATTGATAAAATTGAAAGCTATAACAACTTCAGCTATCAATATATGCTTAAGCAAAAGGAATATACCAGTGATACGCTGATCATACAATACAACGATATTTTTTCAAAAGCTCCTGAAGATAAAAATTTCGGTTATTTGTTTAACAGGGCACTTAACATTAAGGGCAGTAAGTTTCCTTCGGCTACACTATATAATGGGCAAAAAGTAATGAGTATAAGTTATGCAGACAGCACTTACACCATGAAAGAAATCAATGCCCACGCCATTGAGGGTTCATTGCTTGAATTCCTGAAAAATATAAAAGGTTTCATAGCAAGAAGACCATCTGAAATGGTTGGTGATACCACCATCAATAATATCACCTGTTCTCATTTAATTGTTAATACCTTCGACACTATCATCAATAAAGAGCACTTTTATACATCTTTTAACTTATTCTTTGATAAGTCATCGGATATGTTAAACAGTGTAATCATCAAATCAAGGAGCACAGGTATTGGCGATGGCATCTCGGACTATTATTCAGAAACCCGCTACTCTGACTATAAATTTAACCAGGACAATATTGATGTTGCGTCCATGACGATTCCACAAGGATTTCAGCAAGAGAAAGAGCGGCCTGCCTTATTAAGTGCAGGCGAGGTGGCGCCCAACTGGACATTATATGATGCGAATGGTAAAAAGATGTCTTTAACACAAATGAAAGGCAAAGTTGTGATGATGGATTTCTTTTTTATTGGTTGTGGGCCCTGTATGCGTTCGCTAAAGCCATTGCACAATCTTCATGAAAAATATAAAAACCAACACGTAGCAATGGCCAGCATCACCGATAGAGATAGCAAAAAATCAATCGGGGAGTTTCAGCAACAATACAAAATCAAAAACCCTATTTATATTAATGCAGATGATGTAGTCAAATCATATCACGTAACTGGTTTCCCTACTTTCTATTTTATTAACAAAGAAGGAAAAATCGCAGCAGTAATTGAAGGGTATGAAGATAATTTCGAAGAGAAAGCCATTTCGATCATTAGTGATTTGATAAGCAAAAAATAAATCCTGATGAATAAGTATATCGTATTGATATTTATAATTACAGCCTGTAATACACCTGCGAGAGAAAAATTTAACACTATTGACTATGTGACAGTAGGTAAAATGATGGATACTATCAAGCCGCCGTATGTAATAGACCTTGCCAGGAATCACAAGCGCCTTGTGTTTATAGGCTGCGATCACAACAGGGATAGTACCCACCCGCAGTTTAAAGTGATAGAAAAATACTTTAACGATCTTCAGCCGGAGCTGGCCTTTAATGAAGGCGGACAGGTAGCCGACAGCGTACATTTTACCTCCCTGAACGAGGCCGCCTCCCAGAAAGGCGAAACAGGCGCATTGAAGTACCTGAGCGATAAAGCGGGTATCCATATGATGAATGGTGACGTGGACGACAGCACAGAGTATGCTATTACATTGAAACAATATCCGCAGGATCAGCTGTTACTTTATTACCTGATGGAACGCCTCGTCATCCCTTATCTATACGGCGCATATGGAAACGGATCGTTTGAGGAACTATACCACAAAGCCATCGATAAATGGTTTATAAAAAATGGTTTCCCTATATCCGAAAAACAAAAATCCTTTGATTATTTCAAACAACTATATCAGCAATATACCGGCGTGCCTTTTGAACTAAAGATCACACCCGAGATGGAGAAATTTGATTACATCAACGGCGGTGATTGCAGATTCTGTGCTATTGGCCGTGGATCAAAAATGATAAGGGATAGCATATTGCTTCATAAAATAGATCAGGCCTTAGATAAATATAACCGGGTAATTGTCACTTTCGGACATGGCCATGCCATATCACTGAAACCCGCTTTGAAACAGCTGCTGGATAGAAAATGATGGTTAAAACCAGCTCTGTTTTAGCTTCATTCTTAAAGCCGGACGGACACCATACCGCGAAATATTAATCTGCCCATAACTCTTGACGTTACTGCGTGGACCAATGAAGGTAGCCCTTGATGAACTACCATTCTGAATTTGCAGTTGGGTTCTTGTCCACCACCAGGAACAGCCTTTCCGTTCACCATTGTCGGATACATAATCTTTTTCAATGCCTTTGTCATATACATACAGGCTGCAACCGTCGGATTTTTTTACTTTAGCGAATGCTGTCCCAACGGTGCGGCGTCTCCTATTCTCATCTTGTGCATCAGTGAAAGCTTTCACTTCCGCAACGCTCAATAAAAACACCTTGTCTTCTGTGTCCGGGCTATCTACTCCATTGTCGGTGCAACGTGTCGTTATTATCTGGTCTTTCTCTCCGGCGCTAAAAGCCACATGATAAAATTCCTCTTTCAACCACTTGCGCAAATCACAGTTCTGCCACATCGTATCCACCAATTCGTTGTGATACCGTTTACTATCTAAAATATACTCGCTCAGGATGAACAGCTCCTTCCCGGAGTTTTCCAGCACCCGCCACTGTATGGGCATTTCGTCCGTACCGGCAGCTGTTTGCGGATAGGTGCCGAATGTAATCATTTCGCCAGGCTGTTTATTTTGCAATGTCCACATCATCCTATGCTTTTTCCGCTAATCTACAAATAGTATTTGCTTTACATTTAAAAAAGCCATGGCAGTATCCGAAACGTTTCGGATACTGCCATAGCTTCGGTAATTCCAGCCTATCGCTGATGTTCAGGAACAGCAATCCATTCCGCGTATTTTGTGGGCCCCAGGTAAACGGCCTTCTCAGGTGCCAGGGTATCGGTGTCCAGTGGCGCACCGGAATACAATGCTTTGGCATCTGTTTTCACCTCATTATTTTTCCGGGTGGCCTGTGCATATTGACTGATCCATGCCTTCATGTCAAACTTTTCGGGTCCGCCAATTTCCAGGATGGTATTCACGGGTTTGGAGACGGCTGTTTGTGCCATGAAGGCCGCCACGTCTTTACTCGCAATCGGCTGAATATTGGCATCCGGTAAAAGCACTACCCCGTCTGCCAGGCTCATTTGAAAAATGCCACCGGCAAATTCAAAGAATTGTGTGGCATGGACAATGGTGTAAGGTATACCTGATGCTTTGATCATATCTTCCTGCACTTGTTTGGCCCGGAAATAACCACTCGCCTGCAACTTTTGAGTACCCACTACCGACAAGGCAATATGGTGCTGCACACCAGCAGCTTTTTCGGCAGCCATCAGGTTTTCATTGGCTGTTTTGAAAAAGTTCATCACAGCCGTATCTTCAAAAGATGGCGAGTTGGATACATCCACCACCACCTGCGCGCCCTGTAATACTTCGGACAAACCTTCGCCGGTGAGCGTGTTTACACCTTTATTGGGTGAAGCTGCAATAATTTCATGCCCGGTATCCTGCAATAAGGCAACTAACTGGCTACCAATAAGGCCGGTACCGCCGATAACTACTATTTTCATCTTGCATTTTTTTGAATGATCTGATGATGCAAAGATGAACAACCCTGTACCGGAAAAACTTAAGCTGGTTTAAGAAATGTAGGTATCCTGCAGTATTTGTAAAGTTTCGGGCGAAACGCCCATGTACGAAGCAAAAATAGGATCGGGAATTCTTTGAATGACGGTAGGATAAGTCTTACGGAAATGATGGTAAAAGTCTTCTTTAGAGATGGTAGCATATGTTTTTTGTTTGAACAGGGCGGCTCCGTAGGCACGCTCATGAATCTTATTGAAATACAGCGCCATGAAAGGGAATTGCAATAGCAGGGTTTCGTAGTTTGTTCTGCTCAGACAGGTGATTTCTGAATCTTCCATCGCGGCAATGGCATATACCGCCGGCTGCCCATCACAAAAGGTTTTATAGTCTGTTAACCACCAGTTCTCCAGGGCAAAATGGATTACCTGTTTTTGATCGTTGTGATGATAAAATAAGTAAAGGCATCCTTTATTGACAAAGTAAATGTTGCTGCAAGCTTCCTTTTCGTTTAACAGTAAGGCATCTTTTTTTACGTTGATTGTTTGAAAGAAAGCCGCCATTTGTTCCTTCGGTATAGTAAATCCGGGAAGAAGTTGTTGGATATGGTGGTGTAACTGTTCGGTCATATGTGTCTGTTTTCCGTTCTTTTTTTTCTCAACTCACTTAAATATTCCGGCGTGAAACCCAAAAAGGAGGCGAGTATTTTTTGTGGGATCCGCTGAGCGAACTCCGGGTATTTGGATTCAAAGAGTTCGTAAAATTCGTTTTTCGGCATCCTGGATATCATCCGTACCCGATGCAGGGATGCAGCATAGGCGCGCTCGTACACCAGGCGAAAATATTTTTCCATTAAAGGAACCTCCTCCAGCAACAAGGCGTAGTTTTTAGGACTCAGGGCTAATACTTCCGTAGCTTCCAGCGCCTGGATGCTGTATGCTGATCTTCGTCCGGACCGGAAAGCATCGAGGTCGGTCATCCACCAGTTTTCCAGGGCAAACTGTAATGTTTGCTCCAAACCGTTGTTATCGGTAAAAAACAAACGCAGACAGCCCTTCACCACGAAAAAGTAAGCCGTACAAAGCTTGTCTTCTTCCTGCAGCAAGTCTTTTTTCCGGAACAATTGTGTATCAAAAAACGACAGGATCTTTTCTCCGTCTATCTCCCGGCTGCCCGTCATTACCTGGATATGTTGTATCAGTGGATGCATGTGTATAACAAAAATACCAATATATATGGAGAAAGGGTTTTCGAAAAATCAGCCCTGCATGAAATCACGGGGCGGGCCGGTCACCAGACTGCTTACATTAAATCCAAGGTTGTTTAAATAATCAATACCATCTTGTATGTTGATACGGTTGGTACCCGTCCAGCCATTTTTAATTGCTTCCAGAATAAAAGCTCTTATGTGTTTAGGGTGATGAATATTGAAATATTCAACGCTCTTTGTTATTTGGTTTAAAATATTTACGCCTGTATACAATGGATGCCCATAGCGTGTATCACAGAAGGTTACAAAATGTATAATTAACGGCTTACTCTTCTGCCCACTTAAAAATATTCTGATAATGATTGTTGTTGCTCCGGTTTCTCTTTCGTATACATCTCTGATAGTATATATGTACTCATTGTTTTCTACTGTTATTTTTCTCAGTTCACCTTTCATCTTATAAATGATTGAGTCCGTAAAGTTTATCTGATCGCATCAAAGCAACTCCATATCCAGGTGCTGATAAGGTGAGAGGAAATGATTATCGGGCTCAAGTTCTGTGATCAGGTAATTGATCAGGTTAAGATCACATACTTTCATGCGCTGGGAAGAATTCAGTTTTTCTGCGATGCTGATGATCGCCAATTTTTTGGCGGCGCGGATCATCGCTCGTTTTACCTGTACCACTTCCCAATCTGAATCTGTCATCCCGTCCTGTACAGAGAAGCCGTTGGCGCCTAACAGGCAAAGATCCACTTTAATATCTGCCAGCTGGTTGATCACGCTGGCACCCAGATGAACGTGTGAGCTGGGGGAAAGCTGGCCACCGATGCTGATAACGGTAAGGTTGCGGTGTTCTACCAGTTCTAGTGCCACCAGTGGGCTGATGGTAAAAAAAGTAACACGCAGGTTTTCCGGGATACTTTTGGCCAGTTCAATCATGGTGGTTCCTCCACCGGTCAGCACCACCATATCATTTTTCAGCAGCCGGATGATCTTTTGGGCAATCTGTTGTTTGGCCGACTGTGCATACACGGTATTATCCGCATTAAACGGATAATGAAAGGAGCGGCCGATAGCGCCACCATGTACTTTTAATACCTTTCCTTCTTCCGCCATCTCTTTCAGATCCCGCCGAACCGTATCTTCCGAAATACTCAACATGGAGCTGATATCTGTTGATAATACTTTGTTGTGCAGGTTGATCTGCCTCATGATAAAGGCCTGGCGCTCTTTTTTCAACATTAGGGGAAGGTGTTTTTAAGATTGCACAAATTTAAAAAAAAGTAATCCAATCTGATTATGCGTGTTTTAGCGTGTTTAAAAGTTATCAAAAACGCGTTTTAACGCATATTACTATAAAATATCGTATTTGCACCTTATATTCATGCAATAAAACGCAAATAACTGCAGTAAAACAGCAGATTTGTCAACCAGAGAAATGATTCCTATTTAACGCTAAATCTAACTTATATACAATCAAAAGTCTGTAATTCAACCTATTAACTAATCAATCAATTCACTACAACCAAGATTTAAACCTTCCCAACATGAAAGAAAGGATACTTATCACTTTCGCCTTCTTGCTGTTTTATGCCAGTTCCTGGGGCCAAAGCGTCCTATCAGGTACGGTGGTAGATAAAAACAGCCAGGAGCCCATCATTGGTGCCACTATATTAGTAGGCAAATCCGGCACCGTCACAAACAGCACAGGGAAATTCACGCTGCAGCTACCTCCCGGCGCCACTACGCTGCACATCACCTTCGTTGGTTACAAATCACAAACGATCCCTTTAAGCGGGAATAAAGAATACCATATTACGCTTGAAGCAGATGAACACTCCCTGGAACAACTGGTAGTGGTAGGTTATGGCACACAGCGGAAGGCCAATCTCACTGGCGCCGTCACCACCGTAGATGTAGCCAAGACCATGCAAAGCAGGCCTATTACCGATCCATCCAAAGCATTACAGGGAATTGTGCCCGGGCTGAATATCACCTATTCCAATGGAGGTCTCACCCAGGCGCCGGCTATCAACATCCGCGGCGTTGGTTCCGTCAATGGAAGCGGCCGGCCACTGATCCTGGTCGACAACGTTGAAACACCAGACCTCACCATGATCAATCCGGACGATATAGAAAGCATTTCCGTACTGAAAGATGCCGCTTCTACTTCCATCTACGGCGCCCGCGCCGCCTTTGGTGTAGTACTTATCAAAACCAAAACAGGTATCCGCAATATGCCTACCCGGGTACGTTACTCCAATAACTTCGCCTGGAGTTCACCCACTGCGCTGCCCAACTTCTCCGATCCGGTGAAAGAATTGACAGGCCTTTATGACGCAGGCGTGCGCGCAGGAACTACCTCTCCTGAACTATTCGGTATGCAACTACTCAAGTTGCGCGATGGTATCAAAAACTGGCAGGAGAAATATGCAAATAACCGCAAAGGCATTGAAATGGTGCCGGGAGAAGATTTTGAAATTGATCCCGCCGGCGGTCCCACCTATTTTTACCGGGTATGGGATGCCAAGGATATGTTGCTGAAGAAATTCACTCCCCAACAGATCCAGAACATCAGCGTACAAGGCGGCAGTGAAAAGATCTCTTATTACATGTCCGGTGGATTCAGCAATTCAGGTGGTATCCTCAAAATGAATCCCGACAACCTAAAAAAATACAACATCACCGGTAGCGTCAACGCATCTGTTACCAAATGGCTGGACATGGATGTGCGTATGATGTACCGCAACTTTGAATATGACTATCCCTACCAGTATCAGAACTACTTTCAGTACATGTGGCGCTGGGGCGCCTATTTCCCTTATGGTACTTACCAGGGAAAATACTTCCATCATACACCGGGGTACCTGGCAGGCGCCAATACCAGCACCGTTACGGATAATTATACCCGTGTAAACCTGGGCGCTACGCTGAAGCTCACGAAAGATTTAAACGTTCGTGCGGAATATACAATAGGCCGCGACAACATCACCCGTCATGAAGTGGGCGGCAAAGTAATGGCGTGGGACTTCTGGGCTGCCGGCATGCCCCTCACCAATATTGGCAGCGCCTCCCAGGATGTAGTGGGCTACGCAGCCGGCAACTACAAAGTGAACACGTTTAACCTGTACGCTACCTACGATAAAAAGTTGAACGCCGATCATCAGTTGAAATTTATTGCCGGTGTGAATGCGGAAGATGAAGATACCCTGAACTTCAGCGCGTACCGCCGCAACCCACTGGATCCTACCAAAGCGGAAATTCCGCTGGCCAGTGGCGATCAACTGGTAGCAGGAGGTCACCTGGCCAACGCATATGCAGGCTTCTTTGGCAGAATCAATTATAGCTATAAAAACAAATGGTTGCTGGAACTGAATGGCAGATACGATGGCGCCTCCTCCTTTCCGCCGGCCGATCGCTGGGCATTCTTTCCTTCTGCCTCTGTGGGTTACCGCCTTACGGAAGAACACTTTATGGACGGCATAAAAAACACACTGTCTGATGTGAAATTCAGGGCCTCCTATGGTTCGCTCGGCAACCAGGACATGGGCGGTAAATGGTATGTACCAGCCATGAGCACCAACAACAGTGTTAACTGGATGAATGGCGGCAACTATGCTTCCGGTGTGGGCGCACCTCGTGCAGTAGCCGCCTCCCTTACCTGGGAAAGGGTACGTACACTCGATATTGGTACCGACATCAGCCTGTTTAATAATCATATAGGCGTTACCGTAGATTGGTACGAACGCAGTACCGACAATATGCTTACCAACAGAGCAGTACCTGCTTCCTTTGGTACAGAGGCGCCCCGTGAAAATAATGGCGCGCTCCGTACCCGTGGCTATGAAATAGGCATTGATGCGAATTATAATATCACAAAAGACTGGAACTTCTATGGTAGCGTTGCTTTCTGGGACAGTAAAACCGTGTTCACAGAATGGAATAACCCTTCAGAATTATTATCGCTGAATTATAAAGGAAAAGCTTTGGGAGAAATATGGGGTTTTGAAACAGATCGTTATTTTACGAAAGATGACGACCTCAGTAAACTTCCCAATCAAACGAAACTGGCAGACGGTAACTTCGTATTTGGCCCGGGCGATATCAAGTATAAAGACCTCGACGGCAACGGCGTAATCGACGGTGGCCAGGTAACCCGCAGCAACCACGGCGACCTGAAACTGCTGGGCAACTCTCTCCCCCGCTACCAGTATAGCTTCCGCCTGGGCAGTACTTATAAAGGCTTTGATATTGATGTATTGTTCCAGGGCGTTGGCAAAGTAAATTACTGGGGAACAGGTGATGTAACCATCCCCTTATATCGCGGCGGCGACATCATGTATGAAAACCAGTTGGACTACTGGACAGAAACAAATACCAACGCTTATTATCCGCGTCCATATCCCGGTAACGCCAATGGCAAGATCTCTGGTTTACTGCTCGGTGGTAATAATTTCTATCCACAATCGAAATACCTGCTGAACCTGGCCTATCTGCGTCTCAAAAATATCACACTCGGATACACTTTCCCGGCCAGTATTACCCAACGAATCCACCTCCAACGGTTACGCATATACGGCAGCGCACAGAACATTGCCACTATTTCCAATGTAGGCGTGCCACTGGATCCGGAAATTACCACCGGCGAAGCAGCTATTTTTGGCAGAACCTGGCCATTCCAGAAAACGTGGTCATTCGGATTACAGGTCACCCTTTAAACCAACAACAGATGAAAAAGCGTATATACTTACCAGCTATATTGATATGCCTGATGCTAGGCGCCGGTTGCAAAAAATATGTAGACAAAGGATTACCTGATCAGTTTGACGATAACACTTTCTGGCGGACGGAGGATAATATCCGGTCATACAACTGGCCTTTTTATGAGAACTTCACCGGTTATGGTAACGGCAACAGTTTTGGTGATTTTTATTTCAGCTGGTTTTCTGATGACCAGGCCCCCACAGGTTTCGCAAAATTCACACAGAACGTACCTGCCAGCTCCGGCGCCTGGAGCTTTAGCGATGTGCGCAAAGCCAACATCATGCTGGAAAGAATAGACCAGGTACCTATTTCAGATGAAGCTAAAAATCACTGGAAAGGGATTGCCCGGTTTTTCCGCGCACTCGTTTACTTTAACCGCGTGAAAGACTATGGCGATGTACCCTGGCTGGGTAAATCGATGGATATCAGCGATCAGGCTTATATCTATAAACCACGTGATCCCCGCACCCTGGTGATGGACAGCGTACTGGCGGATCTCGACTTCGCCGCAGCCAATATCCGTGTAAAAGACCTGGATAACACCGTTAACCGCAACATTGCGTTGGCGCTCAAATCACGGATATGCCTGTACGAAGGTACCTGGCGCAAATACCATACAAATCCCCAACTACCCGGCGCCGCCAAATTTCTCCTGGCGGCCAAAGATGCCAGCGAAAAAGTAATGGCCAGCGGCGCTGTATTGAACGCCGATTATACCACTACTTACAACTCGCTTGATCTGTCCGGTAATAAGGAAGTGCTGCTGTATAAGAAATATCTTCCCGGATATCTTACCCACTCAGTAATAGGATACCTTACCAGTAGTACTCCCATGGGAGGGCCCAATAAATCGGCGATTGATGCATTCCTCTGCTCAGATGGATTGCCCATCGGATTGTCTCCGCTCTATAAAGGCGACGATAACCTGGCAAACACCCGCACCAACAGGGATAAGCGACTGCTCCAATCCATTGACACGGTGCTGTGTTACAATGGCAACCTCGTAAGTGGCCGCAGCAGCAGCACCGGCTATCGTCCGGCTAAATTCCTGCAACCCGCTGTAGCTAACGTTCTGGCGCCTTACAACGATACGGACGCACCTATTTTCTGGCTGGCGGAAGTATTGTTAAACTACGCAGAAGCAGCAGCAGAACTGGATAATCTCGGTCAATACACTTTCTCGCAGGCGGATCTCGACAAATCCATTAACCTCCTCCGCGTGCGGGCTGCCATCCCGGCGCTTCAATATAAGGGCGCACAACAGGTGGCGGTAAACGGTACCGCATATACAGACCCGGCTAAAGATGCCACGGTACCTTCTCTTATCTGGGAAGTCAGAAGAGAGAGAAGAACAGAACTATTATTCGACGGCTTCCGCTTCCAGGACCTCATGCGCTGGGCCAAAGGAAGCTACATGAATACCAGCAACAAGGATATCTGGCGCGGCGCCAAAGTTCCTGACAATGGTAAAGTGTTAAGAGATGCAGAAGGCTATATCACACCATATACGGTAGCCACCGCTCAACGCACATTCATCGATCCTAAAAATTATTTCCAGCCAATACCAAGCGGACAAATAGCATTATATCCCGCTGGTGTCCTTGCCCAAAATCCAGGCTGGCAATAGCAGCGGTTTCTATTAAAAAGCAGCGGTTTCAGATAGTTATCTGAAACCGCTGCTTTTTTTTATACTATTATCCTATTAAACTTCTGGCTGTCCCATCCCCACTGTTTACATGGATAACGCCCCTACTTCCATCATTATTGTATGTAAAAAATATAGGTAAAGTCCACTAAATTATTTCGCCTCGTTATGAATTTAATATTATCTTAGCAACTAAGATATTCACCAACTAAGATATAAAATGGAAGATGACATCCTCAAAGGCATAAGAAAACTGAGCCAGCAATATGCCTACACCTCTATTCAAATGCATGAAGCCATTGGCCGAAAGGCTGGTCTTTCCGGAACTGACCATAAATATTTGGGATTCTTGATAGAAAAAGGACAAATGACCGCAGGTGAGCTTTCCACTTTAACAGGTTTAACAACAGGTGCTGTTACCGGTTTAATAGACCGGTTTGAGAAGAAAAAGCTGGTGAAAAGGCAATTTGCTGAAGACGACAGACGTAAGGTGATCATTAAGCCCAACACGGAAAAGATCATGGCGCTGTTGGTTCCGCTTTATAAAGAGTTCCGGCACAAGTCACAAATGCTGCTGGCGTCCTTTTCAAACAAGGACATTAAAGTCATTGAATCCTACTTTTCAAAAGCCATTGAAATAATGGATGAAACAACTAATAAACTCAACAACAAATAATTGCAGACAAAATAAATAACTATGACGAATAACATCAGTACACGTTCATTTGTATTTAGTCTTCAGGACATTGACAAAACAAATCTTTCGGATGTTGGGGGTAAAGGCGCGAACCTGGGTGAACTCAGCAGGATCGAAGGCATACGGGTGCCGGAAGGCTTTTGCGTTACCACCGAAGCGTATAAAAAAACAACCGGCCATCATCGGGAATTAAATAACCTGTTGGATGAATTAACGCGTCTTAAAGTAGAAGAGCGGAAAAGTATCAGTGAAATCAGCGCGAAAATCCGTACGACTATCGAAAGTATACCCATTCCCGGAGATATAGCAGCAGAGATGACCGGCTATCTCACCACATTTGGTGAAAAAGAGGCTTATGCGGTGCGGTCCAGTGCTACCGCTGAAGACCTGCCCACTGCCTCCTTTGCCGGCCAGCAGGACACCTATTTGAATATTATCGGGCAGAACGCCATCCTGCAACATATCAGCAAATGCTGGGCGTCGCTGTTTACCGAACGGGCAGTCATTTACCGCAATCAAAACGGCTTCGACCACCGCTCTGTCCATCTCGCGGTAGTTGTGCAGCGAATGGTGTTCCCGGAAGCAGCAGGAATTTTATTTACTGCCGATCCCGTCACGTCCAACAGGAAAGTAGTATCCATTGATGCCAGCTTCGGGCTTGGTGAAGCGATGGTATCCGGCCTGGTAAACGCTGATCTCTATAAAGTGAGTAACGGCAGGATCATCGATAAAAAGGTATCAGCCAAGAAACTGGCCATTTATGCCCTAAAAGATGGCGGCACGAAAGAACAGGCAATTGAGCCGGAAAAGCAGACCAGTCAAGCCCTGACGGATGAGCAGATTTTACAACTGGAGCGCCTGGGCAGAAAGATCGAAACACATTTCGGAAGTCCACAGGACATCGAATGGTGTTTGGCGGAGGATACATTTTATATTGTCCAGAGCCGCCCCATTACCACTTTATACCCGGTCCCTGAAGGGAATGATCAGGAGAATCATGTTTATATTTCTGTCGGCCATCAGCAAATGATGACCGACCCCATGAAACCCCTGGGATTATCGTTATGGCAGTTACGGGCTGCTTTACCCATGTACAAAGCCGGCGGAAGGTTGTTTGTGGATGTTACGAATCGGCTGGCTACACCTGCCGCCAGGGAAAATTTTTTATACGGCATGGGACAACATGATCCACTCATAAAAGACGCACTGGCCAATATCGTAGAGCGGGGAGATTTTATAAAATCGTTTCCAGATGATGAAAAAGGACCCGCTCTTTTAAAAAGCCATAAAGGTATGCCGGCTGCGGATATCCTGGCGCAGGCGGGAAACGATCCGGCGATCGTTTCCGTGCTGATTAATCGTAGTGAAACATCCGTAGAAGCACTGAAACAAAACATCCAAACGAAATCAGGACTGGAGCTGTTTGATTTTATTATCGAAGACAACCAGCAGTCCAGGAAGAAAGTATTTGACCCAATAAATATGGRTGTGATCATRGCTGCMATGAATGCAGCAGCATGGATCAATGAAAAAATGARCGAATGGCTRGATGAAAAAAACGTAGCAGACATACTTACTCAATCTGTATCAAACAATATTACTTCGGAGATGGGCCTGGCACTATTGGATATCGCGGATGTGATCCGTCCTTACCCGGAAGTAATTCATTATTTACAACATACAGGGGATGATAACTTTGGGGATGAACTGCTGAAGTTGAGGGGCGGCAAGGAAACCCTGGACGCTATCAATGCTTTTCTCAACAAATATGGAATGCGATGTGCCGGGGAAATCGATATTACTAAAACCCGTTGGAGCGAAAAACCCACTATACTTGTCCCGATCATCCTGAGTAATATCAAAAACTTTGAACCCGGCGCCAGCAAGAAGAGATTTGAACAGGGACTACAGGCAGCTTTGAATAAAGAACAATCGTTAATAGATCGATTGAAGCAATTACCGGATGGTGAACAAAAAGCAAAAGAGACAAAAGCGATGATCGACCTGATCAGGAATTTCGCCGGTTATCGTGAGTATCCAAAATACGGCATCGTTAATCGCTTCTTCGTTTATAAACAGGCTTTAATGAAAGAAGCCGAACGACTCGTACTAGCCGGGGTTATTCACGAAAAAGAAGATATCTTCTATCTCCGTTTCGAAGAACTTCACGAAGTGGTGCGTACACATAAACTGAATGCCCAGGTCATCGGCCAACGAAAAGACGAACACAAATTATATGAGAAATTAACGCCACCACGTGTTATTACATCCGATGGTGAGATCGTTGCGGGCAGGTACAAACGGGAAAATCTCCCGGCCGGAGCTATGGTGGGGCTGGCCGTTTCCTCCGGAGTGATAGAAGGACGGGCACGTGTTATCTTAAACATGGAAGACGCTGAACTGGGAGATGAAGATATATTGGTCACCACCTTTACTGACCCGAGCTGGACACCATTGTTTGTATCTATAAAAGGCCTGGTCACCGAGGTAGGTGGACTGATGACCCACGGAGCAGTGATTGCACGTGAATACGGTTTACCAGCAGTGGTCGGGCTGGAGGATGCCACTAAACTGATCAAAGACGGACAACGTATCCGGGTGAATGGGACGGACGGATATGTAGAAATATTATGAGCAGGGAGAGAGCGTTTGAAAAACAGGCTTCATAGATATTTACGAATCAGGCTATCAACCAAAAGCATTCCTGCTCATGAATGCAGTCTTATGGCAGTGACTTACTATAGTTTTAATAAACATTTTAAAAATTATTAAAAATGAAGACCTTCTTTTTCTCCCTGTTTATCACCGGACTACTTTTCGCTGTCAGCCCTTATTCTGTCAATGCCTCCTCTACTCCGGCTAAGAACAACAAACATGTTGAATTAAAAAGAGCAAGGGTACTGCTCTCTTTCCGGGTATCCAATGGCTCGGGCCTCCAGTACAATGCCCTGTATGCCCTTTGGAACGGTACTACCGGCACATACGGCGTACAGTTGAGTGATGGTTTCACCACACAGGTATCTGCACAGGAAGGTGATGTACTTGAGCTCAGAGGTTACCAGCTAGGTTCCAGGCAAATCGTTGTTACTGCTGCCATAGTAGCAACAGGTGGCGCTACCCTCTGATTTTACAGGAATTATCAAACACAGAAAAGCCTTCAAGTCTTATAACTTGAAGGCTCCTTTATTTTCAGTAATCCTGCTTTGGTTCTGTGAAACGGTTAACAAATTCGGGAATTGCACCATTTGCCCTTACCGGCTCAACGCTCCATTACATACTGATATCATCACTTATGATATTCCCTGATAAAATCAGAAAAAGGCCCCAGATTATCTGGCTTTAGCCAACCTTCCTGGTATCCAAATACAATTGGATCAGGATGGCCATCGGCTTTAAAGTACCAAAATATATATCCCTGGTGCATCATAAAAACAAAGTCATTACTATCAAGAAAATTTCCGGCTCCATCTTCTTCCAAAAGTTCAACAGCCCCTATGTTTAAGTCAGGATAATGATTGCGAAGGTCTGTTCCTACTAAATCGGGAGGTATAGTATAAGAACAACGCCGATAAAATTCTTTGTAAATGAGAGGAAGTATAATGTTGTTTTCCTGTTCTATTGGTGAAAGTTTGTCCATATCGGACGATCGTATTTTAAGTCGGTGTATGAGCGGTGAATGCGACAGCAACCGACTAATCAGCCCTATTAATCTGGTCATAAAATCACTGAATGAGTTATCTCAGCCCAAAGTATCTTTCTAAGCAATAGTATATTCATGACCTGGTACTTCATGTCATAAATTTAGTTGAAAATTCTTATATACAATATGCATCATTAAACATGTATGCAATGACTTTTTCCATGACAATCAGAAAAACAGCGCGTATTACACATGCAGGAGCGGATACAACTTCTCTGTGATGGCAGACAATATTTTATCAGGATGTTTAAAAATGAAAAAATGTTTACCCGGAAGTTTCCGAAAATCAACAGTAGCTACCGTTTCTTCCTGCCATAACCGGATATCCTCATCGGTCATTTTTTCTTCCGTACCTGTGATAACGGTAAAAGGTAAATTCAGCGGCAGACCGGTGGGCTTATACCGGAATGTTTCAGTAACCCGGAAATCTGCGCGAAGTATAGGCTCAAAAAAATCAAATAATTCGGTATCCGCTAACACCTCTTCGGGCATACCATCCAGCACCCTCATCTCCTCCAGGAAGGCTCCTTTCTCCATCAGGTGCCTTTTATGTTCACCCCAGGTTGCTGCGGTGGGTCCGGTTGTTCCGGTAATGAACAAATGCAGTGGTGCACGGTGACCAGCAGCTATGAGTTTCTGCGCCAGCAGGAAAGTAGCAATTCCGCCCATACTATGCCCGTAAATGGCATATGGCCGTAAATCTACCTGCCCCCTGATGACCTGATAAAGGTCATCGATAACCGCGTCCATATCCGTTAATGGCGTCTCCTGTATTCTGGCACCTCTGCCAGGATATTCCAGAGGTATGACTTTGAGATATGGTGGCGCTCCCGCCATCGCATTCACGTAAGAGTATTTGCTTCCGCCGGCAAAAGGCAGGCAATAAAGATCAATCGTTCTCATGAGAAATAGCTACATGGGTTTATACAATAAAAAATAAGTGATCAGGCCTCCGCATAAATGGTAATATCCTCTTCAATCAGTTTACCGTAATCCATCCGGTATATTTTATCTGCACAATGATAGTACCGGTCATCATGTGTGATCGCAATAATAGTAATTCCCTCCTGCTTAAGCAAAGGGATGATTTCTGTATAAAACTTTTTCCTGAAGTACGGATCCTGGTCAGCGGCCCATTCATCAATGATCAGCACCGGTTTTTCTTCCAGTAGCGCTGCAATCAGTGCCAGCCGTTTCCGCTGCCCGGTAGAAAGATCGGTAGTGGAAAAACCGGTTCCCTCCATTTTGATCTTGCCTTCCATTTCAAACAACTTCAGATAATAGTGCCATTTAGCCATATCCGGATGCTCCAGGCCTACCAGTTCATTGAACAGGTAAAAGTCGCTGAATACTACCGCAAAACAGGTTTTATAGGTATTGTAGTTGTCAGGTGTAATCAGGATTTCATTCAACCGGATCTCTCCTGCGGTAGGTATACATAATCCCAGCAAAGTATGTACGAATGTTGTTTTTCCGCTGCCATTGCCACCATAGATAAATATCACCTCTCCTTTTCTGATCTCAAAATTTACCGGACCAATGCCGAAACCAGGTGCGTCTCCTGCGTAGCTAAATTCAAGTGCTGTTGTGGTGATCTGATCAAAATCGGCGCGTTTGATATAATGTGCGGCCTCCTCATGCTGCTGTCCGGCAGCTTCCAGTTCTGTTTTCAGCCTGGTAAGCCTGCCAGAGGCTACTCCTGCCCTGCTCAGGGTTGGTAACAACACCATGATCGTTTCTATAGATGTTAGCAGGTATAACAGCGTAAATATGAAACTTACTGTGTTATCGGGCTTTACATGCAGTACAATACTGAAGAAAAGCAGGATGGAAGAAATCAAAATATAAAAAAGTATCTGGCCGGTAATCTGGTTGTTCAGGAAGCCTGTAAAGGCGGCCGCATTATCACGATAGGCTTTGTCTGCGATCACAGCAATCTGTTTGCTGTAAATAGCTTTCCCTTTACGGGGTTCCATAAAAATCTCCTTGAATCCATTCAGAATAGCATTGAACTGTTTGATAAAATCATCTTCCAGCCCTCTCGCCCGTTGGAAATCACCTGTATTTTTTTTGGCGGTAAAATGATAAATCGCTACACCGGTAAGCGCAAAAGCCAGTGTAATCAGAAACAACACCCATGACACAGACGCCAGGTATACCAAACAGGAAAGCGCCATGACGGTGGCGGTGAAAAAATCAATAATACTGAGCGATGCCTGGGTAAGTATATTCACATCATTCACGATCACGGCATAAATATGTGGCTTCTTCTCTGCCATCTGCCGGTAACCCGCTCCTAACATCAGGGAAAGGATTTGCTTACGCAACTTCCAGAACAACTGTTGAGAGAGATGTATGATGGCCAGCGACAATGTTCTTCTTGTCCAGATGAACAAGAGGATGATGGCCGCAAAAATAATAATATACTCCCGGCTGATGCCGGTAAGGCCACCGGCTATCAATAGCCCTATCACCCTCGTGACCATATTGATGAACAGGAAACTGCAAAGACCCGAAAAGATACCAGTCATTACATATTTCACCAATCCCCACCGGCCGGTCAATGGCAATACCATTTTCCATAATTGCTTCATAATATTCAGTTGTATTGGCCTTATTGTGCCGTATTGGTTTCTGCTTTCATCACTTCTATCTCTTCAGCTTTTTTCAGCACATTGATATTCTTCAGTGCAAATCCATTGTATCCATTCACACGTTGTACGATCTCATACAGAAAAAAGGGCCTGTCGCTGATAGGTTTGATAAATTTCTGCAACAGATAGGTATCTTCTTCCTTATCGATCAGTATGCCGTGCTCCTGCAACAAGTCAATGTCCATGGCGGCAAAGTCCGGGTTCTCACGCAGCAGCGTATAATAGGATGGCGGGAAGCTAACAAAGTCCACTTCCTTTTCAATGAGCGCTTTGGTGGTGGCCACAATATCTTCCGACAGGAAAGCCAGGTGGTGGATGCCCGGACCAAAGCGGTCAATGTTCTGCTGTACCTTGGACTTGTGGAGATATGTTTCCGCTTCTGCCATCACGAGCGTCAGCTTTTTATCGGGCGACTGATTAATATTCAGGATCATGCCGGTCCGGTTGTCTTCACTCCGCTGAATACTCTGCACATGCTGCGTACCAATGGCGTTGGTAAGATATTTTGTCCAGTAGGCAATCTCATTGATCCTCACCTCTGCGGCAATATGATCTACGGCTACCAGGTAGGCCGGTCCGCCGGCTTTGCTCTTCCGCGCTTTGTAACCGGGTTTAAAGCTGCCCTGATAGGAAGACCGGTCTATAAATACAATCTCGCTGTTATCATACAACTTTACTGCAGCTTCTTCTACCTGTCCATATTCATCCGACAGGATCTCCGGAAACCTGGATGGAATGGCGCCATGGGTGATACTGTGTTCGAAAGCCTCCCGTACATTATCGGTCACCAGGGCAAATCTCCTGACACCACAATATTGCTGGGCAATGAAGGTGGCTATTTCGTTACTGATCAGTGTATGTCCGGTTGGAAAAGAGGTGGTGAGCACCAGCCTTACATCCCCACTTTCCAGCACATAGGAAGCAGTGTTAATGGATTCCGCTACCGCCGTGATAACAAAGCCCAGTGCCTGCGTATGCCAGTAGGCCAGCGCTTTGGCCATCGGGGTGTATATCTCAACATAATCAATATCGTAACCTTTCAGAAAGTTGTTAGTCATATGGAATATTTTAAAGATTATAAATGGATGCTTCTGCCATTTCAGCTTTGGAATTGACGGCTACCATGTGGTGCAGGTATTCTGCGAGTTGCTTTACGCCCTGTTCAATGGCCTGGATGGACAGGTTGGAAAAGGTTAAACGGATTTCATTCTCTCCACCTGATTTGAGGTAGAAATACCGCATGGGGCAGAAGATGACATTATACCTGCTCGCGCTTTCAAATACGCTGTTGTTATCTATGGCAAAAGGCACGGTCATTTTGATGAAGAAACCACCTTCCGGCCTGTTCCAGCTAATTTCCCTGGCCCATTCATATGCGCCGATATACCTGTCAAGGGCGTTGATCATCACCAGCTGCTTTTCCTTATAACTTTCGAATTTAGGTTTGCTCCAGGTACTCAAACTATAATCAAGATCCAACAGCACACCTCCCAGGATGGCCTGATTAATAGTCGGGGTATTGTTTGTCAGCTGCGCCTTTACCTTTACCATTTCATCGATCAGTGGTACCGTTTCGCCGTAGGCATTTTCTATCTGTTGATCTGCTGCTATTAATCCCAAACGGAGACCAGGAAACAGCGATTTAGAGAAAGAGCCTACATAAATTACCCGGTTGAATTTGTCGAGCGATTTCAGCGTAGGGTTTTTCTTCTGTGCGTAGGTAAAACTGTTATAAACGCTGTCCTCTATGATCAGGAAATTATATTTCTCTGCCAGTTCCAGTAGCTTAAGGCGGTTGCCCACAGGCATACAGGACCCGGAAGGATTCTGATAGTCGGGGATCACATACAGCAGCTTCACTCTTTTTCTCGCACTGTTGAGCGCCAGCAGCGTATTTTTCAGCTCATGCAGATTGATGCCTTCTTCATCGGTGGAAATACCAGTAATATTATAATCAAATATCTTTGCGAAAGAGCTGAGACCTATGTAACTGGGATCTTCCACCAGGATCACATCATCTTCCCGTTCACATATAGCAGATACAATAATGGCAAATGCTTCCTGCGCTCCTACTGTCATCAGGATATCTTCTTCTTTTACATAAATGTTCTCATCCCTGCGGAGATATTCTGCAACGATGTCATTCACGATACCTTTCGTTTTGTTATACTGGCCGATCTTGTTAATAACATTTTTTCTTGACTGACCTGTCTTTGCTACCAGGTGATCTACAAACACATCAAACTTTGACATATGATCTGTAATGTCAAAGAAGTTCTCATCCGGCTGACCAGCAACAAATGAAAGTGCTTTAGGAAAACGATATTGTATATCATTCAAAAAGCCGATCACATTATTGAATCCTTTGCCAAGATGTGTATTAACGTGGTAGTTTCTCAGTACAAGATCCGGTGCAGTCAGCAGCAGATGCTGTTGCAACGTAGCTTCCAGGTTCTCCAGGCAGTTGAAAAGGTCATCAAATGAATTGATGATAAAATATTCATTCTGCAGTTTGAATGGATTATAGAGGGTCTTGAAAATATGTTCCAGGTCAAATGCATACTTTGGCGTTTTCTCGCTGTAAACATTACCGATTTCCTCCGCAGAGGTGATCACGGCGCCACCATATGGTTTATGCTGACCATCTTCATGAATCAGCCCCATTTCGTAGGTGAACCAGTACAACCGGCCCAGGAGCTCCACGGCCCTGTCATGGTTGATATACTTAATGGCGATGATGCTGTAAGCCGTGAGAAAACGTGTAAATTTTTCATTGGTCAGCAGCGGCAGATGTCCGCAGATATCATGAAAGATATCAGGTTGTTCACTGAAGTCCAGTTCTGCGGGCTTTCTGAGCGGCACGGTAACAGGATACTTTTTGTTGATGAGCATGTAGAAGAAATCTTTGGTTGGCAGCAGTCCGGTAACCGGCACCAGCGTCCATCCTGAAATGTCTTCCAGCCGTTTGCTCACGTCTTCTATGCGTACCACTTTCTCCCTGTCTATTTCCAGGTTAATAAATCCCTGAAGGTAGTCCCGGGATATTTTGCTCTGATCCAGGGCGCCCTGTCTTTGACAAAGGGTTCGCCAGGTGTGATGATCTTCACTTGTATAACTTTCGTAGTCCTGGTTAATAATATACTGTTGCATCGATATTAATTTAAATGGGATTAAATAATTTTTCCGGGATTCAGTATGCCATTAGGATCAAATACTGCCTTTATCTGTTGCATCAATCTGAGATGTGTATCTGAGAACTGCAGGTGCATCAGGTTTTTCTGCAATAGCCCGATGCCATGCTCTCCTGATATGACCCCACCATGTTCCAGCGCCCAGGTATATATTTCTTCAACTGTTTTTGCCATCCCCTTTTCATCATGTGCAGTTGTTTTATCCAGCAGCAGCATGGTATGCATATTACCATCCAGTGCATGACCAAAACAAACGACCCGAATGCCATTCCTGCTGCCTATAGCCATTGCTGTTGTGATATACTGATGCAACACCGACAAGGGGACACAGATATCGATGTCGCGATACCGGCGGCTGCCATGCGTAAGTGCTGCGCCTATGCTGAACCGGAGTTTCCAGAGCTTTTCCATTTCGGCTGCACTGCCCGCGGTGAGGATATCTTCCTTTGTATACCTTTCCAGCAGCGTCGCTGTTTGTTCCATTGCCAATACAAGGTGGCTGTCGGTAGCTTCCTGCAGGTTTATCAGCAAATGCGCGTGGATGCCCTCTTTTACCAGTGGTTGTGGATGCCCCAGGTACGCGGCTGTGATTTGCAGGGCGTCATCACAAATCAGTTCTACAGCTGATGGCGACAGCGAAGATTGCCGGATAGCAAGTACGGCGTCAAAGGCATTTTCCAGGCTACTGAAACCTGCCAGCAACGATACTTCCATCATCGGCTGACGAAGCAGCCGGTATACTACTTTCGTAATAATTCCAAGCACGCCCTCACTGCCAACGAATAAACGGGTGAGATTAAATCCGGTACTGTTCTTACTTACATTAGCGCCTGTCCAGATGATCTCTCCGCCAGGTAATACCACCTCCAGGTTCATCACATAATCAGCGGTGCTTCCATATCTGCAGGAATTAATGCTGCCGGCATTCATCGCTACATTTCCGCCAACAAAAGAAAAAGTACTGCTGCTGGGAGACACCGGGAAATAAAGACCATGCCCCGCAACGGCTTGTACCAGGTCGGCAGTGATCACGCCAGCACCGGCTATTACATATCCTTCCAGTTCATTGATCTCATGGATCTGGTTGAAACGCTCCATCGACAACACCACGCCACCATACACCGGCAATGCACCGCCGGTGACGCCACTTCCGCCACCACGGGGTGTTACAGGCATACCAAACTGGTTGCATACTTCCAGGATACGGGCTACTTCTTCCGGCAGGCCAGGTTTAACAAGTACTTCAAATCCATAACTGAGATCAAGGGTTTGATCCTTTCCGTATTCCTGCAGTGAACCGGCATCAGTAAATACATACCGGGAGCCGCAGATATCTTCCAGGGCGCTGAGCAGCGGAGTTAAAGCGCTAATAGAGTTATCGGATGTCATCATTCAATCAGTTTATCAGGCTAACACTGCTTGTCTTTCATAATCGTATAACAGTTCTTTCTCTCCAAATAACCGCTCCGTCAGTATATTACGTTTGGCACATTCTTCTACCAGCAGGTTGGACTGCACAATAGGCTTTGACTCAGGGGTATATTTAATACTGCTGATAAATTCCAGCCATGGTTCCTGTCCCATCGCATATACATAGGCTTCTTTTGGATGAAATATATTGATCAGGTGCATGCCTCTTTCATAGTCACAACCTGCCAGTCTGCGCGACTGATCATTATCACGGGTGATGTCTTCCGTAAGTAGTGGACCATACAGCCAGGATAGCGGTGCGCCTTCACACTCCATACCCAGGAACAATACATCCACATCTCCCAGTACCCGTTGTATATGCTCATACAGCTTAGCTTCCAGCACACGGGAATCTGCTACAAAAAGGAATTTAAAATGATCTAATGCCACATGGAAACAGGTCTTTGCCCGGATGTTCAGATCACAATGCTCGCCGGTAAATGGCAATCCTGTAATCACACAATCTCCGAAACGGACTTCTTCCAGTTCATCAATCTCTATGACATTGTTAAAACCCATGCTCTGGAATACCAGCTTCAGGCTGGGATCCTGTAATGCGCCGCTGTTGGTAGCCGGTACGATCAGGTTCTTGATTTTATGACGCAGTGGCAGCAAGGTTTCCAGCACAATATGATCCTGGTGATTATGAGTGATCAGTACATAGTCGATCACATCAGGCAGGTCAATGTCAGAAAAATGCTCCACACTGGATTCGTATCCATAATAACTTACCAGCGGGTCCACAAGGATACTCACCTCTTTTGTTTCAATCAGGATACAGGCATGCCCGAAATAACGCATCCGGGCCTTGTCACCGGTATATTTCCTGTAGGCAGGATGATGCTTTTCTGTAAAGAACGTATTAAACAACTCCCTGTCTTTATCCGCCACGCCCAAAATAGCGGCTATCTCATCTACTGATCCGGGTGTTCTTCTCATCCTGCTCAGTACATCTATTCCTGCGTGATCAAATGGAATATCCAGGTGCAGTGTATCAGGATCATCCAGCTGTGGGGTACTCAGACAGAATGGACGTTCATCATTATTGGTGATCCATAAGGCGATACTCTGTGAGCCTTTGGCATAGAATTCACTCTTATACAGCAATGATTCAAACACACGGTAAGCCGGGTTGTTATTGAGATCATATACCAGTTCAACATATCCCTTCAAAATATCAGGTACTTTTTCATAGAGTGATTCCAGCGAGGAACCTTTGGCATTTGCTTTCAGCATTTTGTCCAGCTCCACGATTGCCTTTGCAAATGCAATCGCTTTTTCCTGCCTGATCTCTGTTTCTGCTTTCAGTTTCTTTACTTCATCTACGCGCTGCCCTTTATAATCCATGAAGGGGCCGCCCAGCATTTTCGGGTTACGTACTGCAGCCGCGTGTATCTGTGGTGACTGGATATACGAGTTCATGATTTTGAGGTGTCTCCCTACTACATTCATGGCAGCTGTAGCGGGAGAGATCAGATGGGTCCATGCATACCATCTGTCTACGAGCGGGCCAACAATCACATTTGGCTTTAGATACAAAAGCTGTGGGTTCATATATGTCCATTTTTKGGTTTAGAAAAAGTAACCATCAGTTTTCAAGCTTAGTGCCCGGAGGCGTGGCAAATACTATCTGTCCTGTAAACAGGGCTATCCCGGTAAGTAACCCGCCTATTATGCCGGCTGCAAGGATCAGGATGATCTTGGGTACAGACAGCAGTAGTGCTACTCTATCAAATACAAGTCCGTGGCCGATCATATCATAATACCAATCGCCACCAGACCATACCAGGAATCCGGCGAGCATGCCAACGGAAAAAGCGGCTATCTTCCAGCCTTTATAAGAAAGCACTACGCCCAGGATTAACACGGGTACAACAAAACTCCACCAGGGCAATACGCTGAACTGCCGGGTGATGCAGATCAACAGTACACAAAGTGGCAACACAATAATATTATTCTTCATGATCCTGCTTTTAGGGTCCAGGTGTTAACAGTATATTTTTTTGCTTCTGCTGCAGACAGGAATAAATTCAGTTGATAATACTTCCCTTTATTCCAATCGCTGATAAAATTATCATAGTAGGGACTGCCGATATTACCGGACTGCCCTCCGGGGTAAATGCCATATGCACGTGGCCTGTCGCCAAGTTCAACGACCATTCTCCAGGAAGGGCCCCAGGTGGCCGACGTAGCATTGATGGCATCCGGGTGACCAGCTGCCGGGAGACCGGTGCGGCTTAGTGCTGGGATGCCTGTCATATGCATAATGTCTACACGGTTCATCTGGCCCCATTCATTCCGACCAGTTGTTTCCAGTTCTTCGTACCGCTTTACAGCGGCAATAAATGCGTCTGTAATGATATCAGGCGCCGCTTCCCTGCGGGCAGTAGCTATCCGGTCGAAATAAATGTCACCGGGCGATTGGGTAATCATGTCTGCCAATACATATGGATCCGGCGCCCGCAGGTAGAACGAATAATTATACAATTCATCCCAGGTATCTTTTTCAATATTCTTCCACCACAATTCAAACAACCTGGCATTTTTATCCTGCAGGTCATAGGTACCTTTCCAGGTACTTAATTTTTCCAGCAGTTGTTGCTGTTTACCGGATAGCGTTCCTGGCAGGATATTACTGAGCAGCGCGGGCAATAAGGTTACTGCCACATCATTTGTATTGTTCAGCTGCAAAGCCTCCATACTTGCGATATCAAATAAAGTATCTTTCTCCAATGCCTTCCTGATGCTGTTGGCCCTTGTTTCGGTATAATAACCATTGTAGTAATAAGGATAGTCCGCATAGGCAGGATGCTGATTGGCAGACACCACATAATTGCAGACAGGGTTAAGCAAATGCGGCAGGCTATCTTCCGGAATATATGCTTTGGGAAGAAATGTACTATTCGTTCCATCAAGAATAAAACGACCTTCTCCGCGCCATTTTACCGCCATACTTCCCTGATGATTCACGGATATCGTATTATCCTTACACGCAAACGTAAAGTTCTGTGCAGGGCAGGAAAAGTAAGCAATCGCCTTTTTATAGTCTGCATAGTTGCTGGCTGCTGCCAGTTCTATAAAAGTTTTGAATTCGTTGGAAGGCCGTTGCAGCTCCCATTTAAGGGCATGATCATTCAGATCGGGCTGGTTTGCCTGAAAGCTGTTATTCATCACAACAGGACCATGTATGGTACTATAAACGGTATCATAAAAAGGCTGCTGACCTTTTCTTCTGATGGTGTCCACCCTGCTTTGCAGGTCTGTCCATTTACCATCCAGTTCATACTTTTTATAGTCCGCAGACAATTTCAATTTGTACCAGTCCTTCACGTCATCAGCGCCGTTGGTGATACCCCAGGCAATGTTCTCGTTAAACCCAATGGTAAAAGCGGGTGTACCGGGAATAGAAACGCCATAAGCATTCAGGCCGGGAGCAGACAATTGCATTTCTACCCAGATACAGGGTAAGGTAAGATTCAGGTGAGGATCATTTGCCAGGATAGGAAAACCTGATTTTGTTTTCTTACCGGAAACAACCCAACTGTTACTACCTAAGCGGGGATTATAGGGGCTTTTTTTGATCACTGATCCGGAAGACAGGAAATTGTAATCCAGGTAAGCCGGCTTCTTAAAGGGGGTCAGCGGTTGCTGCGCACCTGTATGCCCGTTATCTACTATCGGCGTGATATGACCATTAAAATCAGGAAACAGTTTATTAAAATTATCTTCTCCCAATGCCAGTATCATTTTCGACATCACTACATCTTCATTGTATCCTGTCATCTGGGTGGCCATATATTTAAGGATCAATACACTTTTCAGTTTGGTCCAGGGTTCCGGCATGTAGTTCAGCAGCTTATATTCAAATGGAAGATGTTCCGGATCCAGCTCCATAATATAACTATTCACCCCATTGGTATACGCTGTTAAAACGCTATCCGTTTCCGGGTCCTGTTCCATCAGGGCCAATGACTGCCTGGCTGCTTCCAGGATCCCCATACGGCGCTGGTTACGGTCGTACTCCAGGAAAATGGCCGGGTCCTGTATTTCAGAAAGACGACCGGCAGCGGTATACGCCAGGAAATCCATCTGCCAGAGGCGCAGATAGGCGGTAACATATCCCTGAGTGAAATACAAATCACGCCGGTTGCCGGCATATACATGCGGCACTTTTCTATCATCGAAAAATACCTGTACCGTTGCCGACAACTCCGGTTTATCCAGCGTTAAGGAGGGTTCCTGTAAACGTATATCTGTGCCATTCCGGACTACTCCTGCAAACGGGTCCAATACATTTCCCAACGGAAAAACATTGAACAGTTGTAAAGACAATGCAAAGACCAGGATGATCAGCGCAAGCAACGGAAACAGCATATTTATATTAAATCTGCGCATATAATCATGGTTTAATGGTAGCTCTCTTTTTCTCTTCCTCCGCACTGTTGTTACCCTGTACTTTTTTCACTTTGCCAGTGCCAAAGCGATAGGTGATGTTGAGTTTCACCACACGTGTGTCGTTCTTTGCGGTCCACTCCTCTTTCATACTGGCCAGAGTAGTACTCCAGCGGTAAGGTTCTGTCCAGAAGATATCACTTACGTTCAATACAATAGCACAGCGGTTATCCAGCAGCATTCTTTTTATGCCAAACCCAAGACTGCACGTAGATTTAAAGATAGAAGGCCCTTCCTGGTAGCGTTGTTCATACCAGAAATTCAACTCCGCCGTCGTCTTTTTAGTGAGTGTAAAACTGTTGTCTGTACTAAAATAGAAAGATGGTATGCCGCTGTTGTTCAGCATATACCCGTTGACATCTCCGTTATATAATCTGTAATACAGCGACAGGTTATTGTTAGCCGACCACCAGTTGCTGATCGAACAGGAATAACTCAGGTCAAGATTATAAGAAGAAGCGCGGCGGATATTGATTGGCTTAGTACCTGTTACTCCGCTGTCTGCGTCCGGAAAAGAAGCTTTAGTCAGGTAGTCCTGGTATAATGTATAACCTGCTGTTATAAATAATTCATTCTGGTAAGAATAAGTGACTGCACCATTATAGGAAAGCTGCGGCCGCAGATAAGGATCTCCCTGTGTGTAGGAAATCGTATTCAGAATACGCTTCAGCGGATTTTTATCGGCATATGCGGGGCGATCTGTTCTCCTGCCCAACTGCACGTTCAGTCCTTGTTTCTCATTGATTTTATAATCAAGGAAAAAGGAAGGAAATAACTGCACATAATCCTGTTTCGTCACTTGCCCGGTAAGCACCTGTTCTCCTTTACCAATCGTCTGTTCCATACGAAGGCCCAACTGCAGGGTTAATTTCCCAAATTCCCTGTTGAGGTTCAGGTAGGCGGCATTTATATTTTCTGTATAACGAAAATAGTTGCTACGGGAGGAATCAGGCAGATGCTGTTGATTTACGATATTAAAATAATCGTTGTCACTTTTCGAATCTACATAGCTCGATTTCAGCCCTGCTTCCAGTTTCATTTTGTTGGCAAGTGGCTGGGTATAATCGGCCTTTGCTGCATAAATATGCAAACGTCCCCGTTGATCAAAGAGGATGTTGTCATGACTAATAAAATTCCCATGCGCATCATTGGTCGTATTACCAATCTGCTGATTAGAAGTATTGCCGTAATCGTCATAATCCACATCTACAGATAATTCTTTACCACTGGTATCCAACTGATGTACCAGGCGCATACCGGCGGAATAGTTGTTGAGCCGGTCTTTTGTATCATTGGTAAAGTCGTACCGGTTAGTGATCGTACTGTGATTGTTATACTCATCAGAATGAGAATCCGTGATATTCGTATGCCGCTGAATGGTACCGCTGCCGGTAATGGACAAGGTAGTACGGTCAGACAAAAACAGGTCGGCCCCTACAGTAGGCGTTGATGTACGATAGGTGCGCAGCTGATTATTTTCAGAGGCCACTTCAGATTTCAACGCATTGTTGTTATAAAAACTAATCCGGGAAGAAGAATAGCGAATCTGTTTATTGAATACATAAGCGTTGCTGGCAAACAAGTTGACCTTATTATTTTTGTAACTGAGGTCAAAGTTGCCATTATATTTCTCCCGTCTTCCCTGCCCGGCGCCTATGCCTACACTGCCGTTTACACCCTGTTTCCGGTTTTTTTTCTTTACGATATTGATGATGCCACCACTGCCGCCGGCATCATACCTGGCAGAAGGCTTGGCCATGATCTCGATCTTCTGCACACTGGAAGCAGCCATACCGCTCAGCATACTGGCAAGATCATCAGAAGATAAAAGTGTGGGCTTACCATCTATATAAACACTTACGCCGGCTTTACCATTCAGGTTGATCTGTCCATCCTGCCGTACCTGTACGCCTGGCAGTTTCTGCATCACCTCCAGTACGGAAGAACCAGCGCTGACAATGCTGTTCTCAATATTGGCAACAGTTCTGTCTATACGCCTTTCAATAAAAGGTTTCTCTGCCGTAACCGTTACTCCTTTAAGCTCTACCTGTGTTGGCTTCAGTGCCAGTACCCCCAGGTCTGAGGTGGATTGATCTGCGGTGATAAGGATACTACGGCTAACCAGTTTTTCGAAACGGAGTAATCTTATTTCAACGAAATAATTTCCGTCTTTTACAAATTCAAAAGAGAAGATGCCGTGTTCATCGCTGAGTGCTGTTTTATACACTACAGAATCAGCCGCTTTTTTAAGTAAAATAGTGGCGAAAGGAATAGCGCCATTAGCCTCGCCTGTCACACGCCCTTTAATGATCCCTTTATCAGCTACCTGGGCATGAGATAACTGAAAAGTTAAAAGCAGAAAGGATAGCACACAGAAAAAAATAGGGTTCGATCTTGTCATAAATACCAACTATTGGATGAATTGTTTAGACATGTTTTTCACAGCCGGGAGCCATAACGCACAATTAGCCGTTTTCACAATGGAAAAATGGTCACCTGAGGCATATGTAACGTTTACTTTACTGAAATAGTTTGACCAACGCCTTGCAACAGGTGTATTTTTTCGCGCTGCTGTCAGTATGAGGGCCACTTCATCCGGTAATTGTTCCGGGAAATCATATCCGGCAGCAAGGGATGCTATGCACAATTGCCAGAGCCGGAAAAAAAGCCCCTGCTCTATCACCACTCCCTTGCTATGTACTAATTTGAAAGCTTCTTCCGGGTCTTCGATATGATAATCCCCTCCATTCAACAGGTATTGCAATAAGAACGCGCCACCGTCAAATCTGTTATTCATTTGTATGGAGCTATCAACTATATTCTCCTGTGGAAATGCTTCTATCAATACGATATCCAGCACTGCTATCCCGCTATTTYTCAGCTGACGTAGCATCTCATACAATACGGTACCACCGTAGCTGTGTGCATACAAATGAATATGTGTGGCACCGCTGGCCTGTATAAGTGCGATATTGTGTGCCGCCATTTCCGGAATAGTGGTAAGTGGTGTCTCTCCATCTATCAATCCTTTCATCTGCAATCCGTAAACAGGACCGCTGCCGGGCACCTGTTGTGCCAGTTCCACATATCCATCGCTAACACCAGGCATGCCCGGGATGATGAAAGTGGCAACACCTTCACCCGCCCTTAATGTTATCCGGTGCTGATCTGCATCAGGTTCAGATAATGCGATGTATGCGGCCTGCTGTTCGATGGTAGCATTTTTCATCACATCTGCCAGTCGAAGGTTAGCACCTTCAAAAATACGATTTACCCGGTTCATCAACTGTATCATCAGCAGGGAATGACCACCGAGGTCAGAGAAAGGAATGGTGACTCCTATGTCTGTGACACCCAGGAGTTCCTGCCAGATCTGTAGCAGCCTTTCTTCTGTTTCGTTACGTGGGGCTATCAACTCCGCATGGCCGGCGTTAAGTGATACTGTGGGATCCAGTAATTGTTTTCTATCTATTTTACCACTGGTGTTATATGGAAATTGTTCCATGAACACATAATGTGATGGTACAGCGTAAACAGGAAGTACCTGCAGCAGATGTTGCTTTAGTTCATAAAAAGGAATTTCCTGTTGACCCGTGTAGAATGCAACCAGTGCATCTTTATGCGGTAATACCACCGCGCCGGTAACGTCTGCATGCGACAACAGTGCATTTTCTACTTCACCCGTCTCTATCCTGTATCCACGGATCTTTACCTGCCCGTCATTTCTGCCAAGGAAAATAATATTGCCATCCGGAAGCAGGCGACCCAGATCACCGGTGCGGTAAAGTCTTTCGCCCTGGCGGAATGGATGCTGTACAAATTTTTCGGCTGTCAGCGCTTCCTTATTCAGATAACCTTTGGCCAGTCCATCGCCTCCGATACAGATCTCTCCAACGGCGCCGAGTGGCAGCAGTTGTTCCTTTTTCCCAAGGATGTACAACTGCGTATTCCAGATAGGGCGACCTATAGGTACCCTTATATCCTGCGGGGAAGTACTATAATGAGAAACGTCGACAGAAGCCTCCGTTGGTCCGTACAGGTTATGTAATGGCGTGGTGGTGCTGCCATACCACTTTTTCACCGTTTCCAGCGAAAGGGCTTCACCACTGGTGATTACATGGCGCAGGCTATTCAGGGAAAGAATATTGTTTTCATCATCAAATAAGGCCGTCATAAAGGCATTCAGCATGCCTGCTACAAAGTGCACCATAGTAACCTTATGCTGACTGATCAGGGACAGGATATTAGCGGGTGCAGCCACATCCTGCTTTTCGCAGAGTATCATTTTTGCGCCGTTGCATAAAGGCAGGAAGATCTCCCAGACAGATACATCAAAGGTAAAGCTGGTCTTCTGAAGGATCACCTCAGATTGGGTACATCCATATTGCTGCCACATCCAGGCCAGCCGGTTGACGATTCCTTTTTGTGCAAGCATGCAGCCTTTGGGCTGCCCCGTAGAACCGGAAGTATAGATGACATACAACAAGTCCGATGAAGTACTTGATGCTGGCAGATTGCACGTTGTATATTCCGCAGCGGTTTTATTGAAATCTGCCAGCATCGCGGCGTTGATCACTATTTTACAATTACTGTCCTGCATGATGTACTTCACCCTTTCTGCCGGGTAATCCGGATCCAGCGGCACATAAGCTGCACCGGATTTGAGGATCCCCAATATGGCTATGATCAGCCATTCGCTCCGCTCCAACTGGATACAAAGCAGGTCGTTGGGCTTGACTTTAAAATTACGTTGCAGGTAATCCCCCAACTGATTGGCCCGCTGGTTCAGTTCCCGGTAGCTGAGTGTCATATCCGCAAAGACGATCGCTATATCATCCGGGTGACTCTCCGCCTGCTCTTCAAACAGAGAAATGATCGTTCTTTCAGCCGCATAGTCCGTGGTTGTATCATTAAACCCGGATAGTTGCTGCCATCGCTCCTCTGCCGTGAGTATATCCAGTTCTTCCAGAGAAGTATCCGGCTGCGCGGTTACTGCATCCAGTAACTGCAGCAGGTGGGCAGATAACCGTGTTATCGTTGCTTCCCCGTAGATATCTGTATTGTAACGGATAGTAGTATGTAATTCTCCGTTGGTTTCTGCAAAATCAAACAGCAGATCGAACTGCGCAGATCTGCTATCCGCCTCATATGCGTATACCTTCCATTCATCAGGCGCCTCTTCTTTCACCGCTTCGCTGTTCTGCAATATCACCATGATATTAAACAGGGCATTCCGGCTCATATCCGCAGGAAGATCAAGTAACTGTACCAGTTCATCAAACGGATAAAGTTGATGCGCATATGCTGCCATGGCCACCTCTTTCACCCTGGATAATAAGGTGCTGAAATCTTCTTCTCCCCTGAATACGGTTCGCAATGCCAATGTATTTACGTAGCAACCTATCTGATCTTCCAGGTCTGCATGGTCCTTCCCTGCCACCGGCGTGCCGATGATAAGGTCTTCCTGCGCGGTATATTTAAACAGGAGCGCTTTTACAACAGCCACCAATCCCATAAACAACGTACTATCTGTTGCGCGGACTAATTTACCGAGTCGTTCAGTCAGCGGTGCACTGATCACTGTTTTGACAGCCGCGCCGTTATACGTTTTGACAGCCGGACGGGGATAGTCACCGGGGAGCTCCGTCAGTGGCAGCTCGCCCTTAAATTGCGACAGCCAGTATGCCCTGTGGGGAGCCATCTCTTCCTGCTGCTGCCACACCGCATAATCCTTGTATTGTATCCTTAAAGGTGTCAGTTGCAAGCTGGCATGCTTATATAGCAACAAGAGTTCCCTGAATAACAGTGACATCGACCAGCCATCGCTGATAATATGATGCATCACGTAAGCAAATACCCATTTTCCTTTTTCCAGCTGATATAATCTTACTCTCAGCAGCGGGCCTGCGGAGAGGTCAAAAGGCTGCGACAGATATGCTGTGATCGATTCTTCCGGATGTGAGCCGGTTATTGCTATTTCAAATGGTGCTGCCGGTAAAATCACCTGTCTGATGATTCCTTCTTCGTCTTCCCGGAATACGGTCCGCAATATCTCATGTCTTTGCAGCAGCGTTGTAAATGAGCGGGATAATAAATCAGTATCCAGCGCTCCCTCAAACACATATACTGCAGGAATATTATACGCCGCATTTCCACCATCGAAATGACTCAGCGCCCATAACCGGCGTTGTGAAGCAGATAGTGGATAATACGCCCGTTCAGCCGCAACAGGGATGGTAACAAAAGCTGCCGAAGCGGTGGCGTCGATCAATGCCGCCTGGTCTTTCAGTATGGGAGTAGTAAACATTTGTGCCAGCGTCACCTTCACTTCAAACACTTTATGTATACGACTGACCAGCCGGGTAGCTTTCAGACTATGTCCGCCCAGGCGGAAGAAATTATCATTCCTGCCTGGTATACTGACGCCTAATATTTCCTGCCAGATAATGGCCAGTTTTTCTTCCGTACTGCCAACCGGTGCCAGATATACTGCCGCTGTTTGTACAGGCGCCGGCAGTAGCCTGCGATCCGTTTTGCCGGAAGCCGTAAGCGGTAATGCTTCCAGTTGTACGTAACGGGCCGGAATCATATAAGCGGGTAAGGATTGCCCTAACCAGGCGTCCAGTATAGCCGTATCCATCACAGACCGTCCTACCCAATAGGCCACCAGCTCTTTATCGCCATCTGTTGTATCTCTTGYCACCACTGCTGTTGCAATGGTATCCCGATGTCCCAGCAGCGCATTTTCTATTTCACCGGTCTCTATCCGGAAACCACGGATTTTCAACTGTCCATCATTTCTACCGGTAAAAACTATATTACCGTCTTCCAGCAAATAGCCTACATCACCGGTCCGGTATAATCGCTCGCCCTGATGGAAAGGATGTGGTACAAATTTCGCCGCTGTCAGTTCCGGCAAATTCCAATATCCTTTTGCGAGTCCTACTCCTCCGATACAAATTTCCCCGGGTACCCCCAATGGAAGTAACTGTAATCCTTTCCCAAGAATATATAACGAAGTATTCCAGATAGGTCTGCCTATAGGTATGATCACATCTTCCGGAGCGGTAGGATAACAGGATACATCTACAGATGCTTCTGTTGGACCATACAGATTATGCAGCGGAATGGATGTTTTACTATACCACTTCTTCACCGTTTCAGGCGAAAGCGCTTCTCCACTGGCCATCACTTTATTCAGACTCCGCATTTGACGGAGGTATCGCTCATCATCCGCCAAAGCCGCAATAAATACGTTCAGCATGCCCGGCACAAAATGCATATAAGTGACCTGATGCGTGCTGATCAGCGTCAGCAACCTATCAGGTGCAGCTACATCTTCTTTGGCACACAACACCATTTTTGCCCCAAAACATAAAGGCATAAATATTTCTACTACGGATACATCAAAAGTGAAATTTGTCTTTTGTAAAATGACATCTGCGGCAGAGAACCGGTAATGTTCCCACATCCACTGCAACCGGTTTACAACTCCCTGTTGCATTAACATACAGCCTTTGGGTTTACCGGTGGAACCGGAAGTATAGAGCACGTAGAGCAGGTCTTCAGGGATACCCACCGGCGCCAGGTTAGTGGGTGCACAATGGACTATCACTTTACGAAAATCATTTAACACCGATGTATCGATCAGCAAACGGCATTGACTATCCTGCAGAATGTAATTGATCCGCTCTTCCGGATAATCCGGATCTATGGGTACATAGGCGGCTCCTGATTTCAGCACACCCAGTATGGCAATGATCAGCCATTCGCTGCGTTCCTGTTTGATACAGATAAGGTCGTTCGGTC
This sequence comes from Chitinophaga sp. 01L420, assembly GCF_056399985.1. Lineage (NCBI taxonomy): Bacteria > Pseudomonadati > Bacteroidota > Chitinophagia > Chitinophagales > Chitinophagaceae > Chitinophaga > Chitinophaga sp. 01L420. The sequence goes on along the minus strand of NZ_JBFTSK010000028.1, from coordinate 1,965 downwards.
TAACTTCGTATTCGCAGCGCAGGTAGTCCCCCAACTGGTTGGCCAGGCGATTCAGCTCCCCATAGGTAAACTCCCGCTCTTCAAATACCAGCGCGATCCGGCCCGGTGCGCGGCGTACCTGTTCTTCAAACAGGGAAATGATGGTATTGTCTGCACGATAGGTGGCAGCGGTATCATTAAACCCAAACTGCTGCGCTTTTTCTGTTTCACTGAGGTGATCCTTTTGATCAATAATCGCCGCAGGCTGTAACACCATATCTTCCAGGATGCTGGTATACAATGCACCTATGCGCGCTGCTGTTAATCCGGCTTTCAGAGGTCTCGTCATGTGGAAGCCAAAGCTGTAAACGCCGCCCGTTACACTTACGGTAAAGTCGAACCAGGTATTGGTGCTGCCATTACCTTTAATATCCAATGGCACAAAAGCACTGCTGCCAACATCTTCTTTCACTGCGCTCAGTGCGTGAAAATCTATATAGTTAAAGAAACTGTCAAAGAATGGATTGCCGCCGGCAACCTGTTCGCCGGTAAGCGTAGCGATTTCAAGTAAACTTAGCTTTTCAACATCTTTCAACGTAATCAGCTTTTGTTTTACTTCACTGATCAGCGAAGCATAACTACCGTCTCCGGCCACCATCATCCTGAATGGAATGGTGTTCAGGAAACATCCGAGTACTTTTTCACTGTCTTCCTGGCCTGGTCGTGTATTAGTAACTACTCCGGTAACAATGTCTTCTTCAAATCCAAGTATTTTAAGCAAACAGAGATATGCACTCAGCGAGATGGCTTTAACAGTCGTTTTAAGATCTGCTGCTACCTGTTGCAATGCCTGCAAGGTGGCAGGTTCCAGCAACTGCGAATAGTTGGTGAACTGTTCTGTGGCGGTAAAGAGATGCTGCCTTTTATAACCGGATAATTCTTCGCTCCAGAAGCTCCTGATATTTTCATCCCGTTTGTCAATCTCATGCTGAATCACAAAATCCTTGTACCCTGATCTGAGACGGTCTGGCACGAAAGAAGGATCATGCGCCAGGTAGAGATAAAGATTATTCAGCTCTGTCATAAACTGTGCATCACTCCACCCATCCATGATAGCATGATGATACTGGCATACAAATACTACATTCCCTTCGCCCAGGTTGAAAACAGCAATGCGCCACAGCGGTGCAAGGGTAATATCAAAGGGACGATTCAGTTCGGCCTGCACAAAATCCTGTATGACCTGTTGCTGTTCCCACAGCAGCAAACCCGATAGCTCCTGGTAGGGAATAGATACCTCGATCTTCCTGCTCACGATCTGTACAGGCACTTCAAAATCATTGACATTAAAACCGGTTCGCAGGATATCATGTTTATCCGCCAGTAGTTGCACGGCATAACGGAACCTATCTATATCAAACCCCGGAAATATGCGCTGATGGATAATCTGATCATGAAACACTCCTACGCCGTTGTTCAGTGAAGAAGCGAATACCATTCCCTTTTCAATATCACTCATGGGGAACAGATCAGCAATATTTTCTGTATCATCCAGTGAAGACAATACCCGTTCTTTCAGTTGTTCTATTTCTTCATTTACCTGTAGGGCCAACTCCCGGCGGATACTGTTCTGTTCATTTACCACCGTATTGTTCACGGTTAACCAATCAAACAATTGTTCGATCGTATTATACTTGTAAATATCCGCGACCGGTACATCCAGCTGTATTCTTTTCTTCATTTCACTCACCATGCGCAGGATGCGGATGGAGTCACCACCGAGTTCAAAAAATCCTTCCCGGATACCTATTTTTTCTTTACCCAGTATTTCCTGCCAGATGAGCACTAATTGTTCTTCCGTAGCATTACGCGGCGCTACATAGGCTATACCGGAATCCATGCTGCCCGCTCCCGGCGCTGGTAAACGTTTCTTATCTACTTTACCGTTGGGTGTCAGCGGCAATTCATCCAGCTGTATATAATCTG
>NZ_JBFTSK010000027.1:0-95824 GCF_056399985.1 Chitinophaga sp. 01L420 | reverse complement strand
GTCTTATTTTGCGGTAAAACGGTATCAATGCAATGCGATTCTTCCCTTAAACTATCGTCTTTGGGGTGTGCCCTTTTGTTATTTAACGGATAAGATAAGAAGCCCAATTAAAACCGAAGCATGGAAGACATGAGTAAAATAGTGTACGTTGTAGATGATGATGAAATTTTTCATTTCATTATCAAAAAAATGTTGGGGCAGCAAAGCAATCACCTGGTAGTTACCTCTTTCCTTTGCGCAGAAGAAGCGCTGGAACAGCTTTCAAGTGATCCTCAGCCTACATTGCCCTCTCTTATTATTCTTGATATGAATATGCAGCGGATGAACGGATGGGATTTTATTGAAGCATACAGAGGGTTAAAAACATCTCTCAAAAATACAATTCCGATTATCATGTGCTCCTCCTCCGTGGATGTAAGGGATATGCAAAAAGTACAGCATACACCGGAATTGATGGCTTACATCACCAAGCCACTTGATAAAAATAAACTCAAGGTAATAGAGGAATATCTATAAAGAAATTACGAATTTCAAATTACGAATTACGGCTTTGTGAGAAGGTAACAGCGAATGCACTTCGCGTTTATCATCTTCTTACAAAGCCGTAATTCGTAATTTGAAATTCGTAATTTCTTTTACGCCAGTACTGCGTTACCGTACATTTCTTCACGCAAAGTCTTCACACGCTCATCTGCCAGATACTCATCAAAGGTCATCAGTCGATCGATGATGCCTTTAGGTGTCAGCTCAATGATACGGGTAGCTACTGATTGCATAAAGGTATGGTCATGTGTGGTGAATAAAACCACGCCTTTATAGTTGATCATGCTTTCGTTGAAAGACTGGATAGATTCCAGATCCAGGTGGTTGGTAGGCTCATCGAGTACCAGTACGTTAGGGTCCTGCAGCATCATGCGGCTGGTCATACAACGTACTTTTTCACCACCGCTCAATACGGAAGTTTTCTTCATGATTTCATCTCCACCAAATAACATTTTACCCAGGAAACCACGCAGGAATGGCTCATCCACATCTGTAACGTGTGGTGGTACATACTGACGTAACCAATCCATCAGGTTCAGGTCTTTATTGGTAAAGAACCCGGCGTTATCATTGGGCAGGTAAGCACTGGTAACAGTGGTACCCCACTCAAATTTACCGCTATCTGCCTGCGCTTCGTTGTTGATTACCTGGAAGAAAGTAGTGAGGGCCAGGTGATCTTTAGACAGGAAAGCAATCTTATCTCCCTTGTTAACAGAGAAGGTTACATCTGTAAAGAGTTTGCGACCATCTACCAGTTTCTCCAGCTTTTCTACGTTCAGGATCTGGTTACCTACTTCACGCTGTTGCTTGAAGATGATACCCGGATACTTACGGTTAGAAGGCTGAATATCTTCCACCACCAGTTTTTCCAAAGCTTTCTTACGGGAAGTAGCCTGTTTACTTTTGGAGGCGTTGGCACTGAATCGGGCGATAAAGTCCATGAGGTCTTTACGCTTATCTTCCATTTTCTTGTTCTTATCAGAAATCTGACGGGCCATCAACTGGGATGATTCGTACCAGAAGGTATAGTTACCACTGAAGATCTGGATCTTGGCACGATCCACATCCGCCACATGCGTACAAACAGCATCGAGGAAGTGACGATCATGCGATACAACGATTACGATATTCTGATAGTCAGCCAGGAAGTTTTCCAGCCAGCCAATTGTTTCCACATCCAGGTCATTCGTAGGTTCATCCAGCAACAGGATGTCCGGATTACCGAACAGGGCCTGTGCCAGCAAAACACGCACCTTCAGACTACCGGCAATATCTTTCATCAGTGAACCGTGTACTTCTTCTTTTACACCCAGATCGCTCAACAGTACACCTGCATCACTTTCTGCGGTATAACCGCCCATTTCACCATATTCTGCTTCCAGTTCACCGGCACGCATACCATCTTCTTCGGTAAAATCTTCTTTGGCGTAAATAGCATCTCTTTCCTGCGCTATTTTCCAAAGCCTGCTATTACCCATTAATACGGCATTCAGTACTGTAACCTCATCAAATCCAAAGTGATTCTGCGAGAGAACGCTCATGCGCTCACCCGGAGTGATTTCCACAGTACCTTTATTCGGTTCTATTTCACCGGACAATATCTTCAGAAAAGTAGACTTTCCTGCTCCATTGGCCCCAATCACACCATAACAGTTCCCTTTTGTGAAATTGAGGTTTACTTCGTCAAACAATACTCTCTTACCAAAAGAGAGCGTTACGTTTTTAACACTGATCATGCTGGCTATGTAAATTTTGAAGCTGCAAAGGTACAGATTTTATGCGGGCTTTCCAAGCAGACAAGGATCTTAACATGACAACAAAATAACATACACAATCAGCATTGCAATAGCTTTTTATATATTCATTACTCCTTAAGCAGACAATACTACCTCACAATCAACAGCGGGAGAAGATACCGGCCATAGATCCTGCCTGAAGGGAACAGTTACGGGATACCATCTCCATAATTTCATAATACCCACCGTTCAGGAGTATATACTTTCTATACGTATCTTTAGCGCATAAAAATTAATACAGGATGACAGCATATAACCAGATATTTGAGAACAACAAGGTTTGGGTAGCTTCCAAATTAGCCACAGATGCGGCGTTTTTCGACAAGATGGCGGATTCACAGAAACCAGCCTATCTGTATATTGGTTGCAGCGACAGTCGTGTTCCCACTAATGAAATCATGGGACTGGAAGCGGGAGAAGTATTTGTTCACCGTAACATTGCTAATCTTGTACCCAATACCGATCTCAATGTAATGGGCGTGATCAACTACGCAGTGGTACACCTGGAAGTAAAACATATCATTGTTTGCGGCCATTACAACTGCGGTGGCGTGAAATCCGCCATGCAGGCCAAAGACCTTGGTATTCTGAATCCCTGGCTGCGCAACATCCGCGATGTTTACCGTCTTCATATGGATGAATTAAATGCCATAACGGATGAGCATACACGCTATAATCGCCTGGTTGAACTCAATACCCAGGAACAATGTATTAACGTTATCAAAACTGCCGCCGTACAAAAATCTTATGTAGAGAAGGGTTATCCAACGGTTCACGGCTGGGTATACGATCTGAAAAACGGTATGCTGAAAGACCTGGAAATAGACTTTGAAGGCGTACTGCATGAAATTCAAAAAATTTATGACTTAACAGGCTCCGGCCTGATGCAAAAAGACACTGAATAATCATGGGTCCTATTGGCGTGTTTGACTCCGGCTACGGCGGATTAACGGTACTGAAAGAAATAATAAGAGAACTCCCGGCATACGACTATATCTACCTGGGAGATAATGCCCGCGCACCTTATGGCAATCGCGGCTTTGATACCATTCACGCCTATACGCTGGAATGTGTACAAAAATTATTTGACCTGGGCTGCCCGCTGGTGATTATTGCCTGCAATACCGCCTCCGCAAAAGCACTCCGCACTATTCAGCAAAAAGATCTTCCCCATATAGCACCGGATAACAGGGTGCTGGGCGTTATACGTCCTACCTCTGAAATGGTAGGCACCATCACGCAAACCGGGGAAGTAGGGATTCTTGCTACCAACGGTACAGTATCTTCTGAATCTTATCCACTGGAAATTCATAAATTTTTTCCGCACGTAAAAACCTATCAGTTGGCCTGCCCGATGTGGGTGCCCCTGATCGAAAACAATGAACACGAAAGTGATGGCGCGGATTATTTTGTGAAAGAATACCTGGAGAAAATATTGTCGGAATCCGGAGATATAGATACGCTGGTATTGGGCTGTACCCACTATCCCCTGCTGATGAAAAAAATCAAACAGTTTTTACCGGGTGGTATTACGCTGCTATCTCAGGGTAAAATTGTAGCACATAGCCTGAAAGATTATCTGAAGCGTCATCCTGAAATGGAAAGCAGGCTGAGTAAACAACAGCAACAACAATTTTATACCACAGATGATCCGGCTATTTTTGACAGGATGGCGGAGATATTTTTCGGGAAAACAGTTACGTCTAAAAAGATGTTGACAAAGTAATATTAACATAGTTATAAAAGGAAAGGCCGGAATTACTTCCGGCCTTTCCTTTTATATGCTTCTGTTTATTTTCCTTCCAGCTTTAGCAGAAAGGCATAATCCAATGCCACTTCATGCAATGCTTTGAACCTTCCGGAAGCACCGCCATGACCAGCTTCCATATTGGTATGCAGCAGTAATAAGTTGTGATCTGTTTTCAGCTCTCTCAATTTGGCCACCCATTTTGCTGGTTCCCAGTACTGCACTTGTGAGTCGTGCAAGCCGGTAGTAACCAACATATTCGGATAGGCTTTAGCCGTTACATTATCGTAAGGAGAATACGACTTCATATAATCGTATGAATCCTTATTTTTTGGATTGCCCCATTCATCGAACTCACCGGTCGTTAATGGAATGGTTTCATCCAGCATGGTAGTTACCACATCAACAAAAGGCACCTGCGCCACTATGCCATGAAATAACTGCGGCTGCATATTCACTACTGCACCCATCAGCAGGCCGCCAGCGCTGCCTCCCATAGCATACAAGTGCGCGCTATCAGTATAGCGCTGTTCTATCAGGTAATGCGCGCAGGCGATGAAGTCTGTGAAAGTGTTTTTCTTTTTAAACATCTTACCATCTTCATACCACTGCCGGCCCATTTCCTGGCCACCACGAATATGCGCGATCGCAAAGGCGAAACCACGGTCCAGCAAACTTAACAGGCCGGAGTCGAAAGTAGCATCCATGCTATGGCCATAAGAACCGTAGCCATATAACAGCAGCGGACCTTTCCCGTTTTTCTCAAATGTTTTCTTATATACAATAGACACCGGAATCTTAGTGCCATCTGTTGCAGTAGCAAAGAGTCTTTCAGTAGCATAGTCTTTGGGATCATAACCACCGAGCACTTCCTGTTGCCGCTTCAATTCGCTTTTACCTGTTTCCAGGTTATAGTCATACACAGAATTGGGCGTAATCATGGAAGTATAGTTATACCGCAACTCTTTACTATCCATTTCCGGATTATTGCCTACAGAAGCAGTATAGGCTGCTTCTGAAAAAGGCAGGTACTTCTCGGTATGTGTTTTATCATTGATCACCCGGATCAGTGTTAAGCCCCCCTTTCTTTCTTCCAATACGGTGAAGTCCTTAAATAGTTGCAGGTCCTCCAGTAATACATCCGGACGATTGGGGATGAGCTCTTTCCAGTTCTGCCGGGAAGTCTTATCCAGCGGGGATTCCATCAAGCGGAAGTTGAGTGCCTCCCAGTTGGTAACGATGTAAAATTTATCGTCGCGATGATCGATGCTATAGAGCATTTCTTTTTCGCGGGGCTGAAATACACGGAATACATCATTTGGTTTGGCGGCATCGAGGATGCGGCTTTCAGACGACAAGGTACTTTCGCTGTTGATAACGATATACTTTCCTGATTTGGTTTTTGACACGCTGACATCAAAGGTTTCATCAGCTTCGTGATACACTTCTTTGTCTGCTGCGGTTCCCAGCGTATGCCGCATGATCCGGTCGCCACGAAGCGTAACGGTATCTTTGCGGGTATAAAACAGGGTTTTATTATCACTGGCCCAGGTACTGGCTGCCGTTGTTTCCGGGATGACATCGGTGAGTACCTCGTTTGTTTCCAGGTTCTTAACATGAATGGTATAACGTCTGCGGCTTACTGTATCTATTCCGTAGGCCAGCAAGGTGGCATCCGGGCTTACACTCATACCGCCTACATGGCAATATGCATGTCCTGCAGCCAGGTCGTTTACATTGAGTATTATCTGTTCAGCAGCTTCCAGGCTGCCTTTTTTACGGCAGTATACCGGGTATTCTTTGCCTGCTTCAAAACGGGTATAATAATAGTAGCCGTTTTTCAGATAGGGCACGCTCATATCTGTTTCTTTGATGCGTGACTTCATCTCCTCAAAAAGCTTTTCCCGCAGTTTTTTCTCCGGCGACAGGATAGTGTCCAGGTAAGCATTTTCCGCGTTGAGCCATGCCAGCACTTTAGGATTTTCGCGGTCATTCATCCAGTAATAATTGTCGATGCGCTTATCACCGTGGATACTGAGTTCTTTAGCTATCTTTTCTGCCACAGGAGGTTTAATATCAGCCTGATCATTCATAGTATTCTTCTTTTCGTTACAAGACAAAAGGACCGTTCCCAAAAGCAACAAAATATTACCCTGGAAGTTCTTAAACATAGGAGATAGTTTTAAATAGTATGGTTAAATGTAAGAAAATTACGAATTACGAATTACGAATTACGGATTTGTGGGGAGAAATACGCGTTTACCATCTCCCCACAAATCCGTAATTCGTAATTCCTAATTCGTAATTCTATTCATACTCACCGGATCCCAATTTACCAGTTTCTTACTAAAATAACTCTCATTGGTGAGCAATGCGGGTCCTGCGGCCCGAAGACCAAATACGGCGTCTTCCACTACTGCTTTGCCGGTGCGCATAGATTCAAAGAAGTTGGTAAAATGTTCCAGTCTGTCGTCATAGCCTTTAGGGGCTGCGTAAGCGCTGGATGTTTCTATCGCGTTTCTTTTATCTGCCGGGTATTTGGCGTTATATTCCTTTACGTAGGCAGCCTGTTGTGCTTTCGTAAAAGTATTGTAAGTATCCCAACCGCCATAGCCCGGTGCTTCAGGCAGTTTATGTTTCTTTATTTTAAAATCGTTCCAGCCCAGTTCCAGCACACCTTCCGTACCAATGAGGCGGGTATATTCCCCTCCACCGCTGCCATCTGCAAAATTAACGCGCAGCGTCATCTGGAAGGAAGGATGTTCTTTTGTTTCGGGGTAGTCGAAAATAGCGACTACGGTATCTGGTACATCGCGGCCATCTTTCCACTGTACCAGGTTGCCGCTGGCGTAGATGGTAGTAGGACCGAGGGATCCTGTGATGAAGTGCAGACCAGAGATGAGGTGTACGAAGAGATCGCCGGGGATGCCGGTGCCGTAAGCCTGGTAGTTGCGCCAGCGGAAGAAGCGTACCGGATCAAAAGGTAATTTGGCAGTGTCTTTCAGGAAGGTATCAAAGTCGATGGTAGCAGGAGAAGCATCCGGCGGAATGGAATACTGCCAGGCACCCAATGCGCTATGGCGGTCCATCCTGGCTTCTACCACGTTGAGCTGGCCTATTTCGCCGGCCTGGTAACGTTTACGGGCCTCCGCTAATGCAATGCTGCTCACGCGCTGACTGCCCACCTGGAAAACGGCTTTCGTACGCTTTTGCGCAGCGATTACTTTATGTCCTTCTTCTATCTGCTGGACCATCGGTTTTTCGCAGTATACTGCCTTACCAGCTTCCATGGCTGCAATGGCAATAGTATCATGCCAGTGATCCGGCGTAGCCACAATGATAGCATCTATATCTTTTCTTTTCAGTAGTTCGCGGTAATCGCGGGTGGTATATACTTGTGGACCAAATACATCTTTTACACGGGCAAGGTGGCCATCATACAGGTCGGCGGCGCCCACGAATTCTACGCCGGGCACTTTCACTGCGGTTTCCACATCCCCAAATCCCATGATTCCCATGCCTACACAGGCAATGCGTATTTTATCGTTGGGAGAAATTCTTTTTTCGGGCTGCAACAGCTGCACATGTTCGGACTCTTTTGCCATGGCCGCCAGTTGGCCAATTCCCAGCAGCGCTGCCGTGCTGCCGATGTGTTTGATAAACTTTCTGCGTGATTGTTCTGACATATATTGTTATTTAAAACAGGTTGCGTGGAAAAAACACATGATAGTAAAAAATTTTAGAAAGATAAATTTCCTGGGATGAGCGGAGTGTAGATGTATGTCGTGTCCAGGATTATACTGATCCAGATGATTTACCGGATTTTTTTGGTGCAGGGAGATGAAAAAAGCGAAGACAAAAGTGGATAACTCCAACTTCATCTTCGCTTTTAAATAAAATATAGTCAGGATAATCCTGAGTAAAACAAAAGTTGTTATTTCTCAGAAGAAAGACCTGCACCGATAAACTCTCTGTTAAGACGAGCGATATTGGTGAGAGAAATTTCTTTCGGACATTCTGCTTCGCAGGCGCCGGTGTTGGTACAGCTACCAAAACCTTCCTTATCCATTTGTGCCACCATGTTGAGGGCACGGGATTGTTTTTCAGGATGGCCCTGTGGCAGCAATGCCAGCTGGGATACTTTAGCAGATACAAACAGCATCGCAGAAGAGTTTTTACAAGCCGCTACGCAGGCGCCACAACCGATACAGGCTGCCGCAGCAAATGCGAGATCTGCTTTGTTTTTATCTACTGGTAAACAGTTTGCATCCTGTGCGTTACCTGTATTCACAGAGATATAACCACCAGCTTCAATGATACGGTCAAAAGCAGATCTGTCAACCGTCAGATCTTTTACTACCGGGAATGCACCTGCTCTCCATGGTTCTACCGTGATGGTATCGCCATCTTTGAAAGCGCGCATGTGCAACTGGCAGGTAGTGGTTCCATCCCATGGACCGTGAGCACGGCCATTGATATGCATGGAGCATGCACCACAAATACCTTCACGGCAATCGTGATCAAATGCTACTGGTTCTTTGCCTTCGTTGATCAGCTCTTCATTCACCACATCAAACATTTCCAGGAAAGACATTTCAGAAGAAATGTTTTTAGCCTGTAATGTTTCAAAGTTACCCTGAGCATTTTTGTTTTTCTGCCTCCACACTTTTAATGTGAGGTTCATGTTATAATGTTCCATATACCTTGGACAATTATTTGATTTATAATCCTGGTCAACTGTTAAACAGCCGACCAATAACCATTATTTGTAGCTACGTTGAGTAGGTTTACATTCTACGAATTCCAGCGGTTCCTTGTGCAGTTCGTACTGGCCTTCGCCTTTGTATTCCCATGCTGCCACATATTGGAAGTTAACGTCATCACGTAATGCTTCTCCGTCTTCTGTTTGTGATTCTTCACGGAAGTGACCACCACAGGATTCGCGGCGATTGAGTGCATCCATACACATTAATTCTCCCAGTTCCAGGAAGTCGGCCACACGACCGGCTTTTTCCAGTTCAGGGTTGAATTCATTGGCTTCACCAGGTACGCGAACGTCTTTCCAGAACTCAGCACGCAGTGCTTTGATTTCCTGGATAGCTTCCTGCAGTCCTTTTTCATTACGCGCCATACCGCATTTATCCCACATGATCTTACCTAATTTCTTATGGAAGAAGTCAACGGATTTGGTGCCTTTAGCGTTGAAGAATTTATTGATGGTATCTTTTACATTCTTCTCTGCTTCCACGAAAGCAGGGTGGTCTGTAGAGATAGCCTTGGTACGGATTTCATCTGCCAGGTAGTTACCCACAGTGTAAGGAAGCACGAAGTAACCATCTGCCAGCCCCTGCATCAGTGCAGATGCTCCAAGACGGTTAGCACCGTGATCAGAGAAGTTAGCTTCTCCCAGGGAATATAAACCCGGAACGGTAGTACCCAATTCGTAATCCACCCAGAGTCCACCCATGGTGTAGTGTACTGCAGGATAAATACGCATTGGTAATTCGTAAGGATTTTCACCGGTGATTTTGGCATACATGTCGAACAGGTTACCATATTTTTCGGCTACTACTTCTTTACCCAGTTTAATGATTTCTTCTTTGGATACGTTGCCCATCTGGCGTTTACCTACTTCGATGCTGCCATAACGTTCGATAGCTGCGGCGAAGTCGAGGTATACCGCCTGTTTGGAAGTACCTACACCATAACCGGCATCACATCTTTCTTTTGCTGCACGGGAAGCCACGTCACGGGGAACGAGGTTACCGAAGGCAGGATATCTTCTTTCCAGGTAATAATCCCTTTCCTCTTCAGGAATATCGCTGGCTTTGCGGGTATCGTTTTGTTTTTTAGGAACCCAGATACGACCATCATTACGCAGTGATTCTGACATGAGGGTCAGTTTAGACTGGTGATCGCCGGAAACCGGGATACAGGTAGGGTGGATCTGTGTGAAGCAGGGGTTAGCGAAGTAAGCACCGCTTTTGGTAGCTTTCCAAGCTGCTGTTACGTTAGATCCCATGGCGTTGGTAGACAGGTAGAATACGTTGCCATAACCACCGCTGCAGATCAGTACCGCATGACCGAAGTGACGCTCCAGTTCACCGGTAACCAGATCACGTGCAATGATACCACGCGCTTTACCATCAATTTTCACGATGTCCAGCATTTCGTGGCGATTGTACATCTTCACGTTGCCCAATGCTACCTGGCGCTCCAGTGCAGAGTATGCACCGAGCAGCAGCTGCTGGCCGGTTTGACCTGCGGCATAAAAAGTACGTTGTACCTGTGTACCACCGAAAGAGCGGTTACTTAACAGGCCACCGTATTCACGTGCAAAGGGAACACCCTGTGCCACGCATTGATCTATAATATTACCGCTCACTTCTGCCAGACGATGTACGTTGGCTTCGCGGGCGCGGTAGTCACCACCTTTTACTGTGTCGTAGAATAAACGGAAAACAGAGTCACCATCATTCTGATAATTTTTTGCCGCATTGATACCACCCTGGGCAGCAATACTGTGTGCGCGGCGCGGACTATCCTGAAAGCAGAATGCTTTTACTTTATATCCCAACTCACCTAATGAAGCCGCTGCGGAAGCGCCGGCCAAACCGGTACCAATGATGATCACTTCCAGATTGCGCTTATTGGCAGGGTTCACCAATTTACAATGTCCTTTGTAGTCTTCCCATTTGGAATTTAATGGTCCGGCAGGAATTTTTGCGTCAAACATATATCCTTACTTTACAGAATTATTTGAAATAAATATAAACGGGTATGATAGCAAAACCAATAGGGATCGCTATTCCAAACAGCCAAACACCAATAAAGCTGATTAAACCGTTGTATTTTTTATGATTTAAACCAAAGGTCTGACAGGCGCTTTTAAAGCCATGGATCAGGTGGAAGGATAAACCGATCATACCTATCACATACAATGCAACCAACCAGCCATTTTTGAAAGTCTCATAAGATAAGGCATACAGGTCTTTCAATGGTTCAACGCTTCCTTCATAAGTACGGGTGGGTAATTGGCCGTAGTGGAATTGTCCCCAGAAGTTAACCAGGTGGATGACGATGAAGATAAGGAGAATGCTTCCCATGATGGCCATTTGGCGGCTGAACCAGGAAGATGTCTGGTTACCCGGATTAACGGCGTATTTCACCGGACGGGCTGCTCTGTTGCTGAATGTGAGCTGTAGCGCAATGAATGCGTGCAGTACGATCACAATTTTCAGCCCCCAGGCTATAAACTGAATCAGGCTGTTGTGTCCCATAAACGCAGCGTATGCGTTAAAGGCTTTGCCTTCATCGTTGTACAACAGCTGGAAATTACCTGCCAGATGTACGATAACAAAACTGCAAAGAAACAAGCCGGTAGCACCTACCAATAACTTCTTACCGATAGAGGTATTAAAGAACTGTGACCACTTCATAAGTAAAAATCTAAGCTTCCTAGTATAAAAAGATGATTGAAATGTCGGGCAAATTTAACGCAGGAAAAATAAAAAAAAATGATATTTATCAGGTTTCACAATGCATAAACTGCCGGTTAAATGTATTAAGGCATGGTTATCAGGCATTCACGCATGATATCTTTCATTTTGTAATGAAAATTAATATTATTCTAAACGCTTCAGCATGATGTTATCCACCATGTTAAACAGATGTAAAGGCTGATATGTTCGCCATTTATCATCATCTAACAGATGAACATAATAGTGTAAACGTGATCTTTCAAACTCTTCGCGCGTTTGTACCGGCATGTTCAGGCTAACGATCCAGCCGCCATCATCGCGGATATCTTCCCACCACTCTTCATAATAGCAATCGTCTGAAGAATGGAAGTTCATGACATTTTCGGTGATGAGAATAAATTTAGTGATGCCCTGTGCGATGAGTGTATCGATGATATTTCGTTTCATCGTCATGATATCATTGTCTATGGCATCATTCCATTCTCCCAATAATTCTATAATGGCAAAATTGAACTGGTAGTCCGTAAACAGGATTTTCATGTATAAGTTGCGTGAACCAAATTCATCCCATTGTGGATGTATATAATAGTTATATACCGAATTGGAATATTCGAATTCACTATATTCCCTTCCATAAAAAGGAGAATATTCATCTTCTTCTGCGGTGTATAAGTGCCGCCAGTTGTAATATGGCTCTATGTTATGCATACCTGGTTTATCGATGATGCAAAGGTCCGGTTAAATCATTTTTTCACAAAATCATCTACTGCTTTTTTTACGCTGCCCGCTTTCAGCAATAGTTCCTGGGCCTGTTGATAGTCGGTAAGTGACAACTGTTCCATCAGCATTTTCACGCCGCGGTCCACCAGCTTCTCGTTGCTGAGTTGCATATTCACCATTTTATTATCTTCTACCCTACCCAGCTGTATCATTACTGCGGTAGAGAGCATGTTCAGCACCAGCTTCTGCGCAGTGCCACTTTTCAGCCGGGTGCTGCCGGTAACAAACTCCGGGCCTACCACTACCTCCACCGGGAAATCGGCGGCAGCAGATACCGGCGTATCGGGATTGCAGCTAATGCTGCCGGTAACAATACCATGACGGCGACACTCATCCAGTGCCCCTATTACATAAGGCGTGGTACCGCTGGCAGCGATACCTACTACCACATCTTTATCTGTTATATCGTGTGCCTGCAAATCTACCCATCCCTGTCTACGGTCGTCTTCTGCAAACTCCACAGCTTTACGTATAGCCGTATCACCGCCGGCAATCAATCCTACTACCAATCCCTGTGGCACTCCAAAGGTAGGCGGGCACTCAGAGGCATCTACTACCCCCAAACGGCCACTGGTACCAGCTCCTATATAAAACAGCCGTCCACCTGCAAGCATTTTATCTGCCACGGCAGCCACCAGTTTTTCTATTTGCGGAATCGCTTTTGCAACGGCCAACGGCACCGTTTGATCTTCCTTGTTCATATCAACGAGCAACTCCGTTACACTCATCTTTTCCAGATGATTATAGTGAGATACCTGTTCCGTTACTTTTATAAATGACATATTTATCTGTTGAAAATGATTAACGATGAAATTCCAGCAAGCCGTCCATAGGAGTCCGCAACACTTTGCCCATGGGCAGTTCATAGAGATCGCACAGCTCAGTGAGGATATCGCGGAAATGCCAGGCAATGCCACCAGTGAAGTGCAGGGCGGTTGTCCAGCTTTCGCGGTATTTATAAATGTGGTTAAAGAAGAAGTCGTTCAGGCCGTCTTCCAGGATATTCTGGATCATGAAATGTTCACGGTTTTCCGACAGGAACTCTGCAAACCCAGCCAGATAGCGGTTTGCTAACGGTTTCCGGTATACGTTTTCCAGTATTTCGTCCTTAGTGGTATGGTACTTATAATCAAAACGGGCGAGCAGATCGTCATCAAAACTATTATAAAGGTAATACTGCAGCACCTTACGGCCCAGATAAGCGCCGCTGCCCTCATCTCCCAAAATATAACCCAGGCCCGGATTATTTTTCACAATCTCCTTTCCATTATAATAACAGGAATTGGAACCGGTGCCCAAAATACTCACTACTCCTTCCTGGTGGCCGCAAAGTGAGCGGGCCGCTCCCATCAGGTCATGCTGTACATCTGACTCGGCATCCGGCCATACTGCCTTTATAGCATCAGATACCAGTTTCAGATTTTTAGGCTGTGACAGACCTGTTCCATAAAAGTACACGGCGGTAACATGGCTGCCGGCGGGCAGTTGTGGTGCCAGCTCTGTGTCCAGGATCGCTTTTATCTGTTCTGCAGATTGAAAGTAGGGGCTTACACCCTGCGTTTTCAAAATAAGTGGCTGATCCGCGCCCAGCACGCCCCATTCGGTCTTTGTAGATCCGCTGTCTGCTATCAACTTTATTCCAGCACCCATATCCGGTAATTTATGAAATTAAAGAATCCTAAAAGTTTGCACCTGATTTATGCTATTTTTGTCACAATTTAAACAAAAGGGTTTCATATAAACAAATAGCTCCCCTTAACTTTAAATGATGATGATACATGTATGCGGCAGATTGCTTTCCGCCAGGTGCCAATACTACATGGATAAAGATTGGTCATATAAATAGCGGGATAATAATCTGATTATGTCTAACAGGAAGTTGAATGTTTTTTTACCTCTTCTCTTTGCAGTTGTATTAGCCCTGGGAATGTTCCTCGGTCATAAAATGCCTGGATCGAACAACGGAGGAGCCACTGTGTTTTTCAATAAACCCAATAGAGGGCCCTTACAGGAAGTAATGGACCTGATCAAAGCGAAATATGTAGATTCTCTCAATACAGATGATTTACAACAGGAAGCCATAGAAGGCGTACTGGCCCATCTGGATCCCCACTCCATTTATATTCCCCCCGCAGAACTGCAACGGGTGAATGAAGATATGGAAGGCAACTTTGAAGGCATCGGCGTAGAATTCAATATCACCGCGGATACCGTAAACGTAGTGAGTGTACTGAGTGGCGGCCCGTCTGAAAACGCAGGTGTACAAACCGGCGATAAAATCCTGAAAGTCAACGACAGCCTGGTAGCTGGTAACAGCGTTACCCCAGACAAAATCCGCAAATTACTGCGCGGCCCTGCCGGTTCAGTGGTAAATACCCTGATATTAAGACAACAAAAACAAATAAAGGTCCCTATTAAAAGAGGCGTTATTCCTTTATATAGCGTGGATGCCAGCTACATGGCAGCACCAGAAGTAGGATATATCAAAATCAGTAAGTTTTCTGCCACCACCTACGATGAGTTTATGAAAGCCATCGTAGCACTGAATAAACAAGGCATGAAGAAACTGATCATTGACCTGAGACAAAACCCCGGTGGCTACCTCGATGCAGCCACCCGCATAGCGGATGAACTGCTGGAAGATCAGAAACTGATTGTATACACCAAGGGTAAAGACTTCCCACGGACCGACTACAAAACCAAACGCCCCGGCATGTTTGAAAGGGGTGCACTTGCTGTACTCACCGATGAAGGTTCCGCCTCTGCCAGTGAAATTCTTGCCGGCGCCGTACAGGACTGGGATCGTGGTACAATTATAGGTCGCCGTACTTTTGGTAAAGGACTGGTACAGGAACAATATGATCTTGACAACGGCGGCGCACTGCGTCTTACCGTTGCCCGTTATTATATTCCTTCCGGCAGAAGTATTCAGAAACCATACGGCAAAGGACATGACGACTATGATGATGATATCGCAGAACGCTACCATCACGGAGAACTGGTGAACAAAGACAGTATCAAAATCACAGATACTGTTCCTTATAAAACGGCCGCTGGCCGCCGCGTATACGGTGGCGGTGGTATTACACCGGATATTTTTATTCCGTTCGATACTTCCCGCTTCTCGCCTACCCTCACTGCTATTTATACCCGCAATACGTTCAGCAACTTTGCTTACCAGTATTATACAACTCACAAAGATGTATTTACACCGTATAAAGATGCCGCTGCCTTTGCCAAAAACTTCCAGCTTGGCAATGAAGTGATCAGCGATTTCAAAGTATATGCTAAAAAGGACAGTGTTCCCGGACTGGATCATATAAGTTCCCGTGATGAAATGGAGATCCGTACCCGTCTTAAAGCGATGCTGGCCCGTCAACTGTACAGAACAGAAGGGTTTTATGAAACAATCAACGCAGAAGATCCAATGGTGAAGAAAGCGTTGGAAATAGTGGAGAAAGAGAAATAGTGGAGGGGATCGCCTTCGGCGATTGTCTTTGGACAGGGTTAAGATGATTATACTGATTTAATTGAGTTTTGTTATAAAGATCAGGGGAGATAGAAGCGGATGATGCTTTTATCTCCCCTGATCTTTTTGTGTAGTCCCGGATCAAGTTGAAAACCTGGGGGATAGTGTAAGTTTTAAGCATAAAGTTTAAAGAACACCCATCATTACCTGCAAAAGTGTATTGTGATTATGTAGGCTCCGCCGAGGCTATGCTTAGCACCCGCTTAGTACCTACAGAAGCAGTGCAGTAGAGGTGGACTTGATGCGGGGATGATGTTTGGATGTGTAACCGGGATGAAATTGAATCAGCAGATGGATGGAGGTGAGAAGTGGCCATAGCAGGGCTGCTTCAGTGTCAGGCTGTAGCTGTGGAAAGAAATATACTATTGAAAGGAAGCAGGTATAAAGGGATTATTCATCAAAATATCTCCGGAGGCAAGGATCGCTTTATTCCAGTTGAATGACAGCTGGATATGCGTGTGTATAGGTAAGGCCGGGAAGCAATTTCGTCCGCTTTGGGTGCTTAAGTTTATTAGCATATTTGGGTACTTGTGGTGCTGCCACTGCAATAATGTCTGCGGCCATATATTTTCTGTTGCCGGATGGGCCGTCTTTGTATAGGGCTCTTACCTGGAAAACCACTACCAGTGAACCCTTCCCGGGTACCTCCAGCGAAACATTTGTTTCCTGGAAGGTGGTATCGGGGGCTATCATGAGTGTAACCGTTTCGCTACCCGCCACCTGACGTGATCTAAAATCAATACGTGTTGCGATCACTTTTACTTCCAGCGCAGCAATACCTTTATACCCGTCGATGGTTTGTGCGGGAATATTTAATATTCCGTTACTCAAAAGCCGGGGAGCCGCCGGAAAAAAACGATCTACTCCGGTATGCTGATTGAAGCGGAAGCCTGTCAGGGCCTCGTGATGATCGCCGGCAGCAATGAGTAGCTTGTTGAGCCGATTAATGTGGCCGCCGTCACAATGGATATCCAGGTTGCCGTAGAAAGCATGCCGGATAAAAGCGCCTTTCCTGCTGGCGATGCCGAAGCGCCGGGATGCGCGGCGGGTAGCAGCCGTTTGCTGCACGCTTTCGGGCATGGAGCGCAGGAAGTAGCTGCCATTGCGCTTATACCCAATGAGAGGGCCAAGTTTTCCCGTAAAGGGAATGATAGACATTTGTTTTGCCATGAGAGATAATTTTGATTACTATAAATATAACATAATCCGGGGAACGTGTTTGGGGACAGATTGAGAATTATCTAAAGGGAGTGTAATGGGTATTGTATAATATTCAAAGATAATGTAGTAGGGATTTGAGAATGACAAATGCGAGTGTATTGGCATTTAGAAAATATTGAAAAAAGGATATTTCCCCCGTTTTCAACCTGATCCGTAGTCCCTTATCAAATCTGCCGTTAAATAATTTGGGGAGATAGAAACGGATTATTCCGTTTCTATCTCCCCAAATCTTTATAACAAAACTCAATTAAATCATTTTAATCCTGCTCAAAGACAATCGCCGGAGGCGATCTTCTACGCGCTTACTGATTCTTACGCTGCATTTTAGGCAATGACTGTACAATGAGATCATTCATTACATTCACTGCTTCATCCAGGTAAATATCTTTGGTTCTGATCTTGATCCAATCCTTGTTACGGGCAATTTTGGAAGAATCTCCGCCAAATTTTTCGATATCAGATTTGATATTGATGATACTTAATTCCTTCACTTTATCATTTACGGCATCATATTTTTTCAGGGCAGCGGTGTTAGACTTTTGCTCTGTTTTATATGTTAGTAAGTTCAGTGAATAAGTTTCCTGTTTTTCCAGTTTCTTCAGGGTGCTCAGGTTTTCGTTGAGCAGTTTGAACGCCGGGCTGGAAGCCATTCTCTTTTCACTATTCTTTTTCAGTGATTCCGTATTTACCGGGTTATACCAGGCAGTGAAAGCAGCGCGGGGTATTTCATCATATGCGAGGGCATCTGAATCTTTACGTTCTGCTACTTCATAGTATGGATCTGGTAATACGATATCTGAGGCAACACCTTTCAGCTGGGTAGAACCACCGTTTGCACGATAGAATTTCTGCTGGGTCAGTTTCAGGGCACCGAGGCTACCACCATCTTTTACAGGATAGAAATCATCCAGGTTAAAGAGGCGTTGTACGGTACCTTTACCAAAGGTTTGGGTGCTACCGATGATCACGGCGCGTTTGTAATCCTGCATGGCAGCGGCCATGATTTCAGAAGCCGAAGCGCTGTATTCATTTACCATGATCGCCAGCGGACCTTCATACTGTACATTTTTATCACGATCGCGTAATACTACGGCGTCACCGCCTCTGGAGCGAACCTGTACTACCGGACCTTCCGGAATAAACAGGCCAGCCATTTGTACTACGTCCTGCAGGGAACCACCACCGTTGAAGCGGAGATCCAGGATAATACCTTCTACTTTCTCTGCTTTCAGTTTGGCTACTTCCTTCGCCACGTCTTCCGCACTGCGGGCGCCGTTACGATCGTTGAAGTCAGCATAAAACTCAGGGAGGTAGATATATCCTATTTTATGTTGTCCGTTGATGATGGCAGATTTCGCGAAAGTTTCCTCTGTTACAATTTCATCACGGATGATGGTGATTTCTTTTGTAGTACCGTCCACACTTCTTACGGTTAATCTAACCGGGGTGCCTTTTTTACCACGGATCAGTTTCACGGCGTCTTCTACCGGGTAGCCGGTAATGTCTACTGATTCACTGGTTCCCTGGGCTACTTTCTGGATCACATCGTTGGCTTTTAATTGTCCCTGTTTCCAGCTGGGGCTACCTGTTACGATGCTGATGACTCTGATCTTATCGCCTTCTTCTTTCAGCTGAGCACCAATACCAAAGAATTTACCGGCCATCTGTTCTTCGAACGCGCGTTTTTCATCAGGCGGGAAGTAGTCGGTATGTGGATCCATGGTAGTAGTAATCGCGTTTACATAAAGATTGAAGCGATCATTATCATTTTGTCTGTTTTTCAAACGCTCAAAATAGCGGTCGTACAGTTGTTTTACTTTCACACGGGCTTCTGCTTCCAGTTCGGTGTCAGTTTTAACTTTTACGCTGTCTTTCCCTTTATCTTTCTCGCGCATTTCCTGCAGGTCAGTCAGCTTTTCCAGCGTGCGGTATTTTAACACTTTGCGCCAGGCTTCCTTACGTGCATTTTCGTCTGCAGGGTAGTCTACTTTATCCGGATCTAATGTTACTTTCTCATCCACAGTAAAGTCGAATGGTTTGGAGAGTATTTCCGGATAAATAGCTGCTGCTTCCGCCACACGTTGTTTGATGAGGGTGTTGATGCTGCGGAAACAGTCGATCGGTGCACCTTTCAGCTCATCATCAATGTGGGTGGATAATGGTAATAACTTGTCCACATCTGTTTTCAGGAAAAATTTCTTTTCCGTATCCAGGCTACGCAGGTATTTATCAAAAACTTCGGTGGAGAATTTATCGTCTATGGGTTTGGGTTGATAATGCCCTTCTTTCAGCATCTGTCCTACCAGGTTCATGATCACCTCATAACGTCCAGGAGGATCTTCGTTATGTCCCAGCTTATTAAAAGCTAACACGCCTGCGGAGATGCTAAGTAGCACAACCGGTATAATCACTTTCAGTCTCATATGTATCTCAATTGAACGTAAACGTTGTCAAATCAAATATAAAATAAAATCACCCGTCGGTCGCGCAATTTATTTCCTTTTAACAAAAAATTGGGCCAAACGGGTGCTGGGAGAGATATGCGGCTGAAAACAGCCACATAACCGCCACACTGCACGTTTGTAAGGCATCCGGTTAGATAACGGTTAAAGTATACGGAATGTTGAATAGGACTAATCTTTCACCAGTTTGTAGACTGCTCCTTTGAAACCATCCCTGCCAGAGGTGCTGGTGAGTACATAAAGTTCGCCCTGTTCATCCTCTCCCCAGCTGAGTATCTGCATGTTATCGGCAGGCAGGCCAGACAATTGCAGGGTGTTGCGTTCCCATTTATTCCCTTTTGACTCCAGTACAAAGGCTTTCCCGTTGTAGTCCCCAAAAACGTATAGTCCCTGCAGTGAAGGGATTGCGCTACCACGGTAAACGTATCCACCGGTGATACTTATCCCCAGATCGTGGTTGTATTCGTGGATAGGGGCAATCAACTGTGATTTATCGGTGCCGGCAGGCAGGTTGTAATCGTGAAAGCCTTCCATGATGCGCCAACCATAGTTGCCTCCTTTTATGACGATGTCCACCTCTTCATACTTATCTTGTCCAACATCTCCGGTAAACAGCATCTTGCTCTTCCTGTCGAAGGAAAAGCGCCATGGGTTGCGGAGACCATATGCCCATATTTCAGGTCTGGCGCCGGGCTGGTTTACAAAAGGATTATCTGCAGGCACTTTATAGGGTGTACCATCGACATTTATTCTTAATATTTTGCCGAGTAAGGTAGTAAGATCCTGTCCATTACCAATAGTACCATGTTTATCTCCGCCACCACCGCCATCACCCAAACCTATATACAGGTAACCGTCCGGGCCGAACTGCAGCTGACCACCATTATGATTGGATTCTGGTTCATCGACTTCCAGCAATACCCTGCGGGTAGCCCGATCAGCAATATTGGGATTGCCGGCAGCCACCGTAAATTCTACCAGCCGGCTGGTATGATTGAATCCTTTCTTTGTTGTGGGAGCGCTGTAATACACATAAAATTTATGGTTTCTTCTAAAATCGGGATGGAAAGCCATTCCAAGTAACCCTCTTTCATCATAGCCGGGATTCACAGAGATCATATCACTGCTAACATCCAGGAATGGGGTAGGTAATTGCTTGTTTTGCTGTACAATCCATACTTTCCCTTCTTTCTGACAAAAAAATAACCTACCGGAGCCATCACCAGGTACTGCCATGTTTACGGGAGATATAAACCCATCTGTCACCAGCTGCAGCTTCGCTTTACGGACCGGTGGCGCCATCTCTTTTTTGGCGTCGCTGCCCGCACACGCGACCTGCAGGAACACTACCGGTAATAAAGCCCGGAAAATCATGGAATATAGTTTCATAGTGCTGCGGTATTTATGCAGACTAAATATAAAGCATTTAGCTGTTAGCTTTTAGCTTTTAGGAAATGCAGCGGAGAAGATATTGTGTTGGTCTTCGCTGCATTTGCTAACAGCTAAAAGCTAACGGCTAAAAGCTATTTTGTATCTTCGCAAAAAACACATCAGGTTGGACACAACGGCACCGAAAAAGAACGACCCATACGCTTCGCTACGCTTTACGGAATTCAATTACTACCTTGTTATCCGCTTTGCGCTTGTATTTGCACTGGCGATGCAGTTTGCCATCATCGAATGGAAAGTATATGAAATCTCCAAAGACCCTTTCTCACTTGGATTGATTGGTTTGTCTGAAGTGATACCGGCAGTGTTGCTGTCGCCTTTCGCGGGGCATATGGTAGACAAGCGGGAGAAAAGGGGCATGTTGCTTAAATGTGTGATTGCCTATATTTTTATCAGCTCAGGATTGTTTCTGCTTACCTGGGATCGTGCAGTAGTGGGTATTTCCACACACTGGGTGCTCAACCTGATCTATCTGCTGGTGTTTATGGGCGGCGTTGTACGCGCCTTTACCAGTCCTTCTAACTTTACTTTAATGTCGTTGCTCGTACCGCGGGAATTATACGCCAACGCCTCTACGTGGAGCAGCTCTGCGTGGCAGATAGGTGGTGTAATGGGGCCTGCGCTGGGTGGACTATTTATTCACTGGTTTGGGGTATACTGGTCGATGTTACTGGTAGTGTTTATATTCCTTGCGCCGTTATACAGTTTAATTAAAATAAAGCCTAAGCCCATTTACTATAAGTCGAAGGGAGAAAGCTTTGTGACCGGGCTGACCGAAGGGATGCGTTTTGTATGGAAAACCAAGGTGGTATTGAATGCGATGGCGCTGGACATGTTTGCAGTATTATTTGGCGGCGCAGTAGCGATGTTGCCGGCATTTGCCACGGATGTACTGCATGTGGGTTCTCTTGGTTATGGCCTGTTACGCTCTGCACCCGCAGTGGGGGCCCTGGTAACCATGTTTATACTGGCACATAAGCCGTTGGTTTACAAACCTGGTATTAAGTTGCTGGCAGCGGTTTTCGGCTTTGGTTTAACGATTATACTTTTTGGCCTTTCCACCAGTTTTTACCTGTCGATATTTGCGTTGCTGATCAGTGGTGCCCTGGATGGCATCAGTGTCATTATCCGTCAAACGATTCTGCAGTTAAAAACCCCTGATGATATGCGTGGGCGGGTAGCTTCCGTTAGTTCTATGTTTGTGGGTTCATCCAATGAGCTGGGAGCTTTTGAGAGTGGCTTTATGGCCAGAGCGATTGGGTTGGTGCCTTCGGTAGTATTTGGAGGTTGTGTAACACTGGGGGTAGTCATTACAACTTATGTTATTTCGCCGGCGATGCGTAAGCTGGATTTGAAACCGTAGCTTTTTAGCTGTTAGCTGTTAGCAAATGCAGCGAAGATCATGTTGTGTTGGTCTTCGCTGCATTTGCTAACAGCTAACAGCTAAAATGGCTAAAAGCTCTATAAATCCATTTTCTCTTTCAACTTTTCCAGTACATAATAAACGGCGGGGCAGGTGGTGCTGTTTTCGTATGTAATTTTCGGACGTTTGAAGAAGTCGTAGCTATCTGTGTAGGGATAGTTGGCGCAGTCGCCCGGGCGTACATCATAGATGCCGCAGTAGTTATCTGCCCCAAGGAATGGGCAGGGGGTGAATTTCACCACATAGTCCTCATCCTTATCCAGTCGGAGGTAAGTTTCTATAAAGTCGCCTTCCTTCATGCCCAGGTGCTTTGAAATGCGCCTGATATCGGGGCCTTTGAAGCGGGGGCTGATGGTTTTACAGCAATTGCCACATTGGAGGCAGTCGATTTTACTGAATGCTTCCTCGTGGAGATCGGGCAACAGCTTCTCCACCCCTTTACCGCGACGGGTTTGCAGTTTCGCGAGGAACTGTTTGTTAGCCTTTTGCTTATCCTGGGCTTTCTGTTCCCAGTCTTCTAATATTTTGCTCATTTGATGCAAAGATAGGTAATTAGTAGATGGACAAAATCATGACATAAACGTAGTTTAACTATCTGTCATTTATCACTGTTTTCCCCCGCCAGTGTTGATTGTTTGGCCGTTGCTTAAAATCTGCATAGCTTTGCGCATTCTATTTCAAATTACCTGCTTACATCATGAATCTTTTTGATATTCAACAAAATGAATTCGTGCACCGTCATATAGGGCCGAATGAAGGGGAGACCAACCAGATGCTCGAAACCATCGGGGCCTCCAACCTGGATCAGCTGATCAGCAAAACAGTTCCGGGCGCCATCCGTATGCAACAGCCACTGGCTATTCCTGCAGCGATGAGTGAAAGTGATTATCTCCGTCATCTGAAGGAAGTTTCACTGAAAAACAAGGTATACCGTAACTATATCGGACAGGGTTACTTCGATACTATTACGCCGAGCGTTATTCTGCGTAATGTATTTGAAAATCCAGGATGGTATACACAGTACACCCCGTATCAGGCTGAGATTTCTCAGGGCAGACTGGAAAGCCTGCTGAACTACCAGACGATGGTATGTGATCTGACTGGGCTGCCAATTGCCAATGCATCCCTGTTGGATGAAGCTACGGCGGCAGCTGAAGCGATGACCATGTTCTTCAATGCGTTGAACAAGGATCATGATCATGTAACCAGGCCTAAGTTTTTTGTAGACAATAACGTATATCCGCAAACGCTGGATGTGATTTATACCCGTGCTACACCGCTGCTGATTGAAGTGGTAGTAGGCGACTACAAAACAGCTTCTTTCGATGAATCTTATTTTGGTGCGCTGATCCAGTATCCTGATAACGTAGGAGCTACTGCTGATTACCGTGCATTCATAGACGGCGTACATGCGGTAGGTGCATTTGTAGGTGTGGCAACAGACCTGCTGGCATTGACCCTGCTGACCTCTCCGGGCGAAATGGGTGCTGATGCCGCCTTTGGTTCTGCACAGCGCTTCGGTGTTCCGTTGGGCTTTGGTGGTCCCCACGCGGCATTTTTTGCAGTGAAGGATGACTTCAAACGTTCTATCCCCGGTCGTATCATTGGCGTGAGCATTGATGCAAACGGTGGTCGTGCATTGCGTATGGCATTGCAGACACGTGAACAACATATCAAACGTGAAAAAGCAACTTCCAACATCTGTACTGCACAGGCATTGCTGGCTAACATGGCCGCTATGTATGCGGTATATCATGGTCCGGAAGGATTGAAAAATATTGCTACCCGCATTTCCCTGCTGACCAATACACTGGCTGGCAAGCTGAAAGCGAAAGGGCTGAAACTGGTAGCTGATAACTTCTTTGATACTATCGTAATAGAAGGCGCCGATATAAAATCAGCTGCTGAAGCAGCAGGTATCAACTTCCGTTATTTCGCTAATGGTAATGTAGGTATATCTCTGGATGAAACGGTGACTATTGAAGATGTGAATGATATCCTGCAGGTGTTTGGCGCCGGTAAAACAGATGCTGCCGCAGTTTCTAACGGAACTACCGGTATTGCTGCTGACTTACAGCGTACTTCTCCTTACCTGCTGTACCCGGTGTTTAACAATCATCACAGCGAATCATTAATGATGCGTTACCTGAAGATGCTGGAAAACAAGGATCTTTCCCTGAATACTTCCATGATCTCCCTGGGTTCCTGCACCATGAAACTGAATGCAGCTACTGAGATGATTCCATTGAGCTGGGCACACTGGAGCAAAATGCATCCTTTTGCACCAACTAACCAGGTAGGTGGCTATTTACAGATGGCAACTGAACTGGGTGAATACCTGAGCAAGATTACCGGTTTTGACGCATGCAGTCTGCAACCTAACAGTGGTGCGCAGGGTGAATATGCCGGCTTACTCGTTATCCGTGAATACCAGAAGAGCAGAGGTCAGGGCCACCGTAATATCATGCTGATTCCTATCAGCGCACACGGTACCAATCCTGCGTCTGCAGTAATGGCGGGCTACAAGGTAGTGATCGTAAAAGCACTGGAAAATGGTTATATCGATGTAGAAGATCTGAAGGCAAAGGCAGCTACCTATAGCAATGACCTGGCTGGTATCATGATCACTTATCCATCTACCTACGGTGTATATGAAGAAAGTGTGAAAGAAATTTGTGCTGCTATTCACGAACATGGCGGACAGGTATATATGGACGGTGCCAATATGAATGCACAGGTAGGCTTAACTGCTCCTGGTCTGATTGGTGCAGATGTGTGTCACCTGAACCTGCATAAAACCTTCGCTATCCCTCATGGTGGCGGCGGTCCCGGTATGGGCCCTATCTGCGTGGCAAAACACCTGACACCATTCCTGCCTGGTCACGTTACGCTGAATAATGGCAAACCTTCCAATGCAGTATCTGCAGCTCCGTTTGGCTCTGCGAGCATCCTGCTGATTTCCTACGCATATATCCGTATGCTTGGATCCAAAGGTGTGAAATTAGCTTCTGAATATGCTATCCTGAACGCCAACTATATGAAGGCAAGACTGGAAAAAGCATATGAGATTTTGTATACCGGTGTTAATGGCACCTGTGCGCATGAGTTCATCGTAGATCTTCGTCCGTTTAAAGCATCTGCCGGTATCGAAGCGGAAGATGTGGCCAAACGTTTGATGGACTATGGATTCCACGCACCTACCATGAGTTTCCCGGTTCCGGGCACCATCATGATTGAGCCTACTGAAAGTGAGGATAAAGGTGAACTGGATCGGTTCTGCGATGCCATGTTGTCTATCCGTGCTGAGATTGCTGCAGTAGAGCAAGGTACTTCCGACAAACAAAACAACGTATTAAAAAATGCGCCACATACCCAGGCGGTGATCACTGCTGACGAATGGACCCGTCCATACAGCCGCCAGCAGGCAGCATTCCCACTGGATTATGTGAAAGCAAATAAATTCTGGCCTTCTGTAAGCCGTATCAATAATACGTTCGGCGACAGGAACCTGATTTGTACCTGCGAACCTGCAAGTGCATATGAGGAAGTAACTGCGTAAGCTGTTTGTCTTACATAAAAAAAGAACGGGGATAGATTCATTTCTATCCCCGTTCTTTTTATGTAAAGCGGTTATTATTTCAAGATGGGTTCCAGTACTTCCATCCTGCCATCAATCGGTTGTGTAATGTCCAGCCCTAATATTTTCGCTACTAACGGATACACATGTACGTTTTCAAATGTAGCGATGCGGGTATTGGATTTAAAAGCGGGGCCCCAGGCCATGAATACCACGTTCATATTGGTGAGATTATTATCGTAGCCGTGATGTCCGGGGTGCATTTTTTTACCGGATGTACCGAATGCATAGTTAGCTTCTGCCAACAGAATAATATCACCGATACGGTTATACACATCTTCCTGTCCGTAATGCCATCTTTCCGGTGTTTCATTTTTCAGGTAAGCGGTATAATGATTTTCATGTGTTTTAAGATAGTCATAGGCGGCTTTTATCTCCTGTTCATTTTTACCATACAGCATCACCTTTTCATTGCTGGCCATTATTTTCATGGGCTGCAGTTCCGGTACTACAGGCAATTGTATGGCATTTACGGTATCTACCGCCATCATACCGTGATCAGACACCACGATATAATTTACGGGCAACTGGAGTTTGTTGACAGCTGCCACCATTTTACCRATGGCAGCATCTACCAATTGTACGGCGCTGCGAACGCTGTCGGTGTCCGGGCCATAGCCATGTCCCATATGATCTACTTCCGGGAAGTAAAAAGTGATCAGGTGCGGGCGTTGATCTTCCGGTAGCTGCAGCCAGTTAACCACTTGCTGAATGCGCTGGTCGATGCCTGTTTTTTCCTGGTATCTGAAGTAATAAGTGGGTCTTACATTTTGTATGGCGCTTTCAGAGCCTACCCAGAAATAGCTGGCGCTGATCATTTGTTGTTTTTCTGCCAGCACCCATAATGGCACACCATTGTACCAGGTACCGTCTTCCACGGCATCGCGGTTACCCACTTTGTATACGGCATCGCGCTTACGATCATAAAAGAAATTATCTACCAGGCCATGATGTGCGGGATATAACCCGGTGGCCAGTGAATAATGGTTGGGGAAAGTCAGTGATGGAAAAGCGGGTTGCATGGCGGTAGCCCGTACCCCTGCGCCTGATAACTGCAACAGCTGATTTGCATTATATTTTTCTGCATAATCATACCGGAATCCATCAATGGAAATCATGATCACATAAGGCCTGGTTTGCTGCGTAGCGCTGTTTTTCCTTCCTTCTACCGTTAGTTGGGCCGTATCCTGTGCATAGTTATTGATGCCGATCAATAGCAGGGCAACGGCGAATAAAAAAAACCTTTTCACAATTATTGTTTTATGATTAACAGCTAATAAAATGGGGAAGAATAACAGATGATGGGTTATAATGGGTCGCAAATTAGAAAACTATTTTCACTCAAAGCCACATGCATAATTATAAATACGTTAATAAACCCGGGGAAGTATGTTGCCCTCATATGTTCATCTTACAAAATATGTAATAATATTTTAACACATATTATCTCAAAACCACTACAAACAAGCAAAATGATAACCACTAAATAAAAATTTATATATATAATATTAATTAATTAATTGTTTATATATATATTAGCCTATTGAAAAACCATCTAACAACTATGTCTGACTACACCTTTATTACAACTGAGGAACACTTTTTATTACAGGATGCGCTGAAGAGAAACAAACAACAGTTGATCAAATTTATCCTTATAGGTTTTGGGTTATTATTGATCGCAGCTGTTATCCCGCAAATTTATTTGTATACCCACAACAACCTGGGTGATGCAGATGATTCGCTCCTGTCGTTCAAAAACCTTTGGTTCTGGGTATGGCTGTTAAGCTTTGTGGTAGCGCTGATATTTGCACTGATTAAAGTAACAGACATTCGTTACTGGGCCATTAAGAAGGATCTTTCTGCATTACAGAAAGGTACGCTGAATGCACCAATGGAAGCTGTTTACCTGGAAAACAATGACTCGCAGACCAATATTATGATCCTGCTGGAAAACAGGAAAAAACGCCTGTTTTACTGGATGCGTGGTGCACTGGAAGGATATCGTGCCGGACAGGAAGTAGAAATCACGTATGCCCGTTATTCCCGTGTGATCATTAGTATCAATAAGAAATAATTTTCTCTGTTATTATCGTATATCCGGTCACGTTATAATACCAACATAGCCGACTTCACGATAAGAAAATCAGCCGCTACCGGCTGATTTTCTTATAATAGGAGGTACTGGTTGATACATGATAAGCTAAATAACACAACTGTCTTTCCTAAAATCCTATATCGCATGTTTAAGTTTAAAAACACGGCTGCCATGAAATGTATAGCAGCAGCCGCACTCCTGGCCCTCGCCTCCTGTAGCAAAAAAGATGATGCTCCTGCTCCTGAAAAAACAGCAGATACCTACCAGGTAAAAACCATTTACTTCACCGGTACGCCTGTAGACAGCTTCATTTATGCGAACAACCAGATTGCTGAAAACTGGATCTATGATGAAGATGATAAAGCCTACAGACAAAAAAGCATCTACACCTATGATGCCGATGGCCGTCTGCTTCGTTCCGTCAATTACCAGAATTACCGTCAGGCCAATATGTACCTGAAATCTACCGATTCTATCGGATGGAAACCGGAAAAAGTGATTATTTACAGTGTCTCCTATGCCGAACTCACCGGAGAAGCCGTTGGCAGGGATACCACCACGCTCAAGCTGGATGCCAATAACAGGCTGGCGTTATTTAATACAAAAGATACCCTTCGTTCCGGCACTGCCAAAATCGTGAATTACACGGAATGGGGATACACCGGTAATAACATCACTACTTTCAACGATGTTTATTACTATAGTGGCGGTAGCTCATCCGACGATTTCAGGTACGTAATGGAATACGGAAAGCTCATCAATCCGCTATATGGTTATGTTGCCAAAAATCCGATACTGGCACTGGACCTATCTGATATGCACGCATCGCTACTCAGTCAGAACAACCTCACTAAAGTGACGGCTGCCGGTAGAAACGGGGAAAATCAAACCGTTACCTCCACCACTGTTGCCGGAACAGACATTGTACAGGAAAGCACTTTCCAAGGTAACAGCGGGGTTTTTAAAATTACTTACGGCCTTGTTAAACTACCGAAGTAGTTATTCATCATTCCAATACAATTATTCTTCCCGTAAAGCGAAGCATCTGCCTTATATAGACAGCATCACATTCACCCATGACAGTAAATATCTGCTGACACATATCAGGTATAGCGCGGCAAATGATCCTCAGTATACTATAATTCCAAAAATTTACTGATTTTTGTGGTCAACATCTGACTACAAAAATCAGTAAATCATTATCACCCATGACCCTCGCTCAATTTCAGGAATATTGCCTTTCTCTTCCCGGTGTAACCGAAGAATTCCCTTTTRGAGATGAAACTCTTGTGTATAAAGTAAGCGGCAAAGTGTTTGCCCTCAGTGGACTATCCGACTTCCGCTCCATTAACCTGAAGTGTGATCCGGAAGAAGCCATAGAGCTGCGCGAGCGCTATGAGGGTGTAATTCCAGGCTATCACATGAATAAAAAGCACTGGAATACCGTGGACGTACATTCCGGCATCGCCAATAAACTCCTGTTGCAATGGATTAAAGATTCCTACAACCTGGTAGTGGC
Organism: Chitinophaga sp. 01L420; assembly: GCF_056399985.1. NCBI lineage: Bacteria > Pseudomonadati > Bacteroidota > Chitinophagia > Chitinophagales > Chitinophagaceae > Chitinophaga > Chitinophaga sp. 01L420. Next base: position 66,139 of record NZ_JBFTSK010000027.1, on the reverse strand, counting down.
CAGTCTTCCTAAAAAAGAAAGGGAAAAACTGGGTCAATAACCGTTCCCCATATACCTGCCGGGCTATCCACATTTTTTTGTTACTTTAGTCACGATCTAAATCTTTAAATAAACTGTTTATGAGAAAATGGCTGCTGCTGGCCTGCGCCACGCTGTTCCTGTTGCCCATGGCATGTAGAGCCGTTAACCAGGACTCACTCTGGATGTACGAGCACTACACCAAAAAAGAATTATATATCCCAATGCGGGATGGTGTTAAACTGTTTACCTCCGTTTACTTACCAAAAGATCAATCGGAAAAACACCCCATCTTAATGACGCGCACACCTTATTCCTGTGCTCCTTATGGCGAAAACAACTTCCGTCCTTATTACAAAAACCACTTTAATACCTACCTGAAAGAGGGATATATTATAGTGACACAGGATGTTAGAGGCACCTGGATGAGTGAGGGTCAGTTTGTAAACGTGCGTCCTTTTAATCCTGCTAAAAAAGGAAAGAAAGAAATTGATGAAGCCAGCGACACTTATGATACCATTGACTGGCTGGTAAAAAATATTACCGGTAACAACGGTAATGTAGGCGTACTCGGCACTTCCTATCCCGGCTTCTACTCTACCATGGCTGCGCTGAGCGGTCATCCTGCACTGAAAGCAGTAAGCCCGCAGGCGCCTGTTACAGATTGGTTTATAGGAGATGATTTTCACCACAACGGTGCATTCTTTATTTCTGACGCCTTTTCTTTCTACACCGTTTTTGATCAGCCGCATCCAAAACCAACAACTGTAGGACCTAAAGGTATCAGCTACTATACACACGACAACTACAAATATTACCTGGAAACCGGTGCGCTGCCTAACTTCGCCAAAATCATCGGCGACAGTGTAGCCTTCTGGCACGAGATGTATGCTCACCCTACTTACGATGCCTGGTGGAAAGCGCGTAACGTGCGTAACTTCCTGCAAAACGTAAAGCCTGCTATGCTGATAGTAGGTGGTTTATTTGATGCAGAAGATTGCTTCGGTGCCTGGAATACCTATAAAGCAATAGAAGAGAAAAGTCCCGGTACCAACAACCGTCTCGTTATGGGGCCATGGTATCATGGTCAGTGGGGTTCTACTGATGGTACCCACCTGGGTAATGTGCGCTTTGGCAGCAATACCTCTGAGTACTACGCCAACAACATCGAAATTCCTTTCTTCAACTATTACCTGAAAGGCAAAGGACAAGCCGCTGGTATTGCAGAAGCTACCATCTTTTTTACCGGCGAAAACAAATGGAAACAACTTCCTAAATGGCCTCCGGCTAATGTGGAAGAACAACCTGTTTACCTGCAGGAAGATGGCAAGCTGGCTTTCACCAAACCATCTGTCAGCAATAGTTTCAGTGAATACGTAAGCGATCCTGCAAAACCTGTTCCTTATACAGAAGATGTGCATTTTAACCGCACCATTAACTACATGACGGATGATCAGCGCTTTGCGGCCCGCAGACCGGATGTAGCTGTATTTGAAAGTGATGTACTGAACAATGATATCACCCTGGCAGGTCCGGTGGTAGCAGATATCATTGCCAGCACCAGCACTACAGATGCTGACTTCATTGTAAAAGTGATTGATGTGTTTCCCGATGATTTTAAATATGAAGAAGATGCCAGCAGCGAACATCGCCGCGTACCTTCTTCCACCTACCCTATGGGAGGCTACCAGATGCTGGTGCGTGCAGAAATCATGAGGGGTAAATTCCGTAACAGCCTGGAAAATCCGGAAGCATTTGTACCTAACCAACCTGCTACCGTGAAATTTACTTTGCCGGATGTAGCCCATACTTTTGGTAAGGGACACCGCATGATGATCCAGGTACAAAGCAGTTGGTTCCCACTGGTAGATCGCAATCCGCAGCAATTCATGGATATTTATAAAGCCACTGATAAAGATTTTAAAAAGGCAACCATCCGCATTTACCACGATGCACAGCATCCATCAAGTGTGATACTGCCGATAGTGAAATAGCTGTTAGCTTTTAGCCGTTAGCTTTTAGCCGTTAGCTTTTAGCTTTTAGCAAATGCAGCGAAGATCATTATATGTTGGTCTTCGCTGCATTTGCTAAAAGCTAAAAGCTAACGGCTAAAAGCTATCTTCCCTCCTCCTCCCCATTCAATCCAATCAGATGCTACACCGTCCTGGGTTTTAAGGCCCAGTTGCACAAATCCGTATTTACCGATATTATAGCGCAGCGCCAGGCGCATAAAGTAATCTCCTTTTTCACCATCCCTTTTCCATACATAGGTGCCTACCTGCGCCCTTACTTCAAAATCTCTCAGGTGCAGCACATATCCGGCATGAATACCCATCAGCATTTTATCGCTGGGTTTTACGTTGGTGTAAAGCTTGTGATAAGTCCAGCCCAGGGAGCCATCATAAAAACCATCGAGCCCGCCGCCAAAGCTGTTTTTATGGGAAATCCGACGATTATACTCCAGTATCAGGGAGGCTGTACCATAAAAGGCGTCCAGGTGTTCGTCACTGGATGCCTGTACTATTCCAAAGGCAGCGTATGCGCTGACTTCATTGTAGTGTAGCTGGCGGGGTATAGGCGCATCGATGAAGGTGGGTCGCCGTGGCGCGGTGTAAGTAGGGTCGATTTGTTTTTTTACAATGCTGCGAATTGTATTATAGTGGTAGCGTAATCCTACGTTAAGTCCCACCATGTTCAGTCCCAGGTTAGGTGTATGGGTACGGCCATTGGAAAAATGTGTCAGGTCGGCGCCATAGAGGAAGTCAAATGAATCTGATACTTTCGCTACCCCGGTGATGCCCACATTAAAATACACATCGAGTTTGGAGCCTATGGCATCGTTCAGCGGGTTGGCGCCGGAATCGTAGGGGTTTAAATCGTAAGTGATCCCCAGTGAGAGCCCTGCTTCAAAATAATTTTTCTTACGGCGGTGAAAAGGGGCATAAAAAAAAGAATATATCCCACTGGGGTTACCCAAAACTGTGGGGTTACCGATGTCGCCAGTGTAGAAACCGATTCCATAACTTGGATAATTAAATACACGCTGCCACGCTTTTTCGCCGGTAGATTGCCAGCCCATTCTCAGCTCGAGCGACTTGTAACCGTCATTCAGCGCGTTTTTCAGCTCATCGCCTGAATACAGATGCGTACCCCCGTGGACTTTCAGCTCAATATATTTATGGCTGCCCAGGTTAGGGTTCATCCTGGCTTTTCTCCACAAATCAGTGGTATCCTGCGCGGATAGCCATCTCCCGAAAAATAACAGTAAAAAAAGCAGGGTATATTTCTTCATAAAAGACGGATAATCGAACTATGGGAGGAAAACAAGGATTCCACCTGAATGTTCAATGCTGCAAAAGCCTTGCCCGGTGAAATATTTTATTGATTAACTTGCAGGCATCAATAAAACCCTTATTTTAAATACTATTTCTGACAACAATTCTTTTATGTACAAAAAATACCTGTTCATCGGTGCGCTGGGATGCTTGTCTGTACAAGGTTTCAGCCAAACCAAACCTACACCTAAGAAACCTGTCGCCAAAACTGCCGTGAAAGGCGCCGTTAAAGCACCGGTATTGAAAACACGTCTGGATTCGGTGAGCTATGGTATAGGGGCCAGCATCGCTGAAAATCTGAAAGCACAAGGACTGGATAATGTCAATACCGCCATGTTAGCCAAAGGCATACAGGATGCACTGAAGAATCAAACATTATTACTATCAAAAGAACAATGTGATATGAGCATAAGTAATTATCTGCAGCAGTTAAAATCTGACAAATCTGCAAAAAACCGCGAAGCGGGACTTAAATTCCTGGCGGAGAACAAAGTAAAACCAGGCGTAGTAACACTGCCTGATGGCTTACAGTATGAGATCCTGAAAGCAGGCGATGGTCCTAAACCAACTATTAACGACAAAGTAAAAACACATTATCACGGTACTTTAATTGACGGCACCGTGTTCGATAGCTCTGTAGACAGAGGTCAACCTATCTCCTTCCCGGTGGGTGGTGTGATCAAAGGCTGGACAGAAGCGCTGCAATTAATGCCTGTAGGCTCTAAATGGCGTCTTTTCATCCCTTCTGAGCTGGCGTACGGCGATCGTGGTGCTGGTCCAAAAATCGGCCCCGGAAGCACACTGGTGTTTGATGTAGAATTACTGGCAATAGAACAGTAAACTGTATAAGCTATAAAAAGGGATGGCCGGAAATATTTCCGGCCATCCCTTTTTATAGCTTATACCATCATTATCCTTTCCATACGCGAGGTCTGCGCTGTTCCAGCAGCATAAAATCTGCCAACACCATGGCCGTTACGGCTTCCAGTACCACTGGTACGCGGAGCGCGATGCAAAGGTCATGGCGGCCTTTTACGCTGAAAGTTTCCACTTCCCCACTTTTTATGTTCAGTGTTTGTTGTTCTTTAGGGGTGCTGGATGTAGGCTTAACGGCTATACGAAATACCAGCGGATTACCATTGCTGATACCGCCAACAATACCACCTGCATGATTAGTAGCGGTTTTACCCGTTTTATCGATAATGGCATCGTTGTGTTCCAGTCCTTTCATTTTTGCGGCAGCAAAGCCGGCGCCAAACTCAATACCTTTGATAGCAGGAATAGCAAATACGGCATGTGCCAGTGCTGATTCCAGGGAGTCAAAGAAAGGTTCTCCCAGTCCGATGGGCAAGCCATTCACCACACATTCCACAATACCGCCTACAGAGTCTTTCGCTGCAATGGCTGCTTCCAGACCTTCTTCCGGGTTGGCATAACCACCTACTTCTGTGATGGTAGCATTTACCTGTATATCGTTACCTAAAATTTTCTTTGCAATCACGCCGGCGGCTACCAGGTTGAGGGTGAGTCTTCCGCTGAAATGTCCGCCACCGCGGAAGTCTTCGAAGCCACCGAATTTTTCGGTTGCCACAAAGTCGGCATGCCCCGGGCGGGGGAATTCCCGCAGTTTGTCGTAATCTGCGCTGCGGGTATTATTATTTTCAAAGAGAATAGTCACGGGTGCGCCGGTGGTATGATCGTTGAATACACCGGACTTGATGAAGGGCAAGTCTTCCTCCTTGCGGGGGGTAGTCCCTCTGGAGCCACCTTTACGGCGTTCCAGGTCTGCCAGGAAATCTTCCTGCTTTAATGGCAAACCAGCGGGTATGCCATCTATATTTACGCCAACACTGGCGCCATGCGATTCTCCAAAAAAATTTACCCTGAATAATCTGCCAAAACTGTTCACACGCTGATAATTTAAAGTGAAAAAACACCTTTTGCTGTTAGCTTTTAGAGAGATGCTAAACGCTAACGGCTAAAGCTATACGGTTACCGCTACCTTACCACCTAACAGCGCCAGGTGATCATAAAATTCCGGGTAGGATTTATTGATCGCCTCTGCATTGTCGATCACTACCGGACCATCTGCGGTGAGTGCGGCTACTGCACAAGCCATCGCAATGCGGTGGTCGTTATGTGAATGTACGGATGCTCCTTTGATACCAGTACCACCATGTACCAACATGATATCGCCCTGCAGATCTATTTTAATACCCATCTTACCAAATTCAGCCTGCAGTGTTAAACCACGATCACTTTCTTTATGTGCAAGGCGGCTTACGCCTTTAATTTTCGTAGTACCGTTACAGTTAGCAGCCAGTGCTACCAGTGGAGGGAACAGGTCTGGACAATCTGTTGCATCTATTTCAAATGCGTTCAGTCCACCTTTTTCTATGTTCACTGTGAAAACGCCGGACATCATCTGTGCACCTGCTTTTTCCAATGCTTCCAGTATCGCTTTATCTGACTGTGCGGAGGCAACATTCAAATGCTGCACTTCTGCTTTACCAGCTACCGCCGCTGCCACCAGCAGAAATGCGGCACCGCTCCAGTCGCCTTCCACTGTATAATCACAGGCTTTATAGGCCTGCTTCTTTCCAAAATGGAATGTTTCGAAATTCTTTTCTTCCACCTGTACACCAAAGTGTGCCATCAGTTGCAGGGTTAACGCAATGTATGGTTTACTCTTCAGATCTGTTACCGTGATGGTAACATCTTCCGCAGCAGCACCGTAAGCCATGAGCAGGCCGGTGAGGAACTGTGAACTGAGTGAACCATCGATGGTAATATTTTTAGGTTGTAAAGGACCCTGTATGTGCAGGGGCAGTTTACCGCCTTGTGTAGTACATTTCACATCCAGCTGCGGCAATACCTGTTCGAAGAAATCCATAGGGCGGGTAGTTAAGCTACCATGCCCTTCGATCGTAATAGGCAGGGATGACAAGGCTGCGATGGGGGTAAACATACGAATACCTAAACCGGATTCACCACAGTTGATTTCATCATAAAACGGCGCTACACCATTGCTGGTGATTTCAAAATAATCGTATTCCCGTTTGATTTTAGCGCCCAGATTTTCGGCTACTTCCAGTGCTGCCAGGCAGTCATTACTGAGACCCGGATTACGGATAATGGTAGTTCCTTTTGCCAGCAAAGCTGCTGCTACAGCGCGTTGCATAGCGCTTTTAGAAGGATTGGCCGTAACAGTGCCGGTAATGCTGGCTGGTGATACAGTAACTTGCATATGTATATTTCGTCCGCCTTTAAATTGATTAGAAAAAATTTTACAACTCCTGCAGTAACAACTTCAGTTCTGCAATGGGTATGGGCATGGTGGTAGCCTTGCCTGTCTGCTCCAGTAATACAAAATGTATGACGTCTTTCTCCCTTTTTTTATCCAGTTTAAAGATGTCGAACACAGCTTCTTTATCAGAAGTAAAAGCCACCGGCAACTGGTAGTCGCTGATCAGTTTTATAAGACGGATAGTTTGTTCCGTGGGATAATTCATCAGCTTCTCAGAAAAACGGGCGGCTGCTACCATCCCTATTGCCACTGCTTTGCCGTGTGCAATATGTTCCAGCTTTTCCACTGCATGTCCGAGGGTATGACCGAAGTTAAGCCAGCGGCGTGGGCCGGTTTCCAGCTCATCTTCCAGTACTACTTTTGTTTTTGCTGCAACAGATTTTTCCACCAGGTATTCCAGTATTGCCACATCGCGCGACAATGCTTTTTCCCGGTTCTTTTCGAGGAAATCAAACAGTTCTGCATCCATGATGCAGGCGTATTTGATGATCTCTGCAAAGCCGTTATGCCATTCTTCTGCCGGCATGGTGAGTGGCAAGGTATAGTCGAACAAAATAAACTGCGGCTGGCGGATAATGCCCAGCAGATTTTTATGTTTACCATGACTCACCCCATTTTTGCCACCAATAGAAGCATCTACCTGGGCCAGCAAAGTAGTGGGTACAAATCCAAAGGGAATACCGCGCATATAAATGCTGGCTGCAAACCCGGCTACATCTGTGATCATACCGCCGCCAATACCTACCAGGGTGGTTTTTCGATCGGCTTCATGTGCCGTCAAACCATCAATGATTGTTTCAACGGTAGCCATGTTTTTCAACTCCTCTCCTGCCGGCACCACAATTTTTTTCCAGTCGTGCAGATGATGACCGTGATGTCGTTCTACATTTTCATCTATTACCAGTACTGCCCTGTTACGGTCTACATGATTGCCCAGCTGCAGCAGGCTTTCTCCTAAAAAATAGGTAGTTTCCTGTTGTTCAAACTGGTGGGTCTGTTTTAGCATTTAGCTGTTAGCTTTTAGCTGTTAGCAATTAGCTTTTAGCTTTTAGCTTTTAGCTTTTAGTAAATGCAGCGGAGATCATAATATGTTAAACTTCGCTGCATTTACTAAAAGCTAAAAGCTAATAGCTAATAGCTCTCTATTTCTCTTCGTTCATCACTTTGTTCTGGCGGTTGATAGATTCCAGGTGAACTGCATCGAAATATTTCAGGATGAATTCTTTTGTCAGGCCCAGTTTCTCACCTTTCGCGATGTTGCGATCCAGGATTTCATTCCAGCGGTTTGTTTGCAGGATGGTGATATTATTTTCTTTCTTGTAGGTACCGATCTTTTCTGCAATTTTCATACGGTTGCCGAGCAACAGCATAATTTCATCATCTACCTGGTTGATTTGCGCACGCAGTTTTTCCAGGGCAGAGTTGAAGTCTTTTTTATCGGTATGTTCTCTTCTCCAAACGATACCATCCAGCAGGTCAGCCAGTTTTTCCGGTGTGATCTGTTGTTTTGCATCGCTCCATGCGTTGTCCGGATCTACGTGTGTTTCCAGCATCAGACCATCGTAATCCAGGTCAATTGCTTCCTGAGAAACTTCCTGTAAGATATCGCGGCGGCCGGAGATGTGAGAAGGATCGCAGATCATTGGCAGTTCCGGCATACGGCGTTTCAGTTCAATAGCCAGGTGCCACATCGGCGCATTACGGTATTGGGTATTGCCATAGCTGGAGAAACCACGATGGATTAAACCAACTTTGTTGATACCAGCTTTCTGAATTCTTTCTACGGCACCGATCCACAGTTCCAGATCAGGATTGATAGGATTCTTAATTAACACAGTAGTATCCACACCTCTCAGCGCATCAGCTACTTCCTGTACGGAGAAAGGGTTTACTGTAGTACGTGCACCTACCCACAGAATATCTACACCAAAATGCAGCGCATCTTCTACCTGTTTAGCAGTAGCTACTTCCACTGCCAGTGGTAAACCGGTGATTTCGCGGGCTTTCTGCAGCCATGCGAGACCTTTGGTACCGATACCTTCGAAGGAACCGGGACGGGTACGTGGTTTCCAGATACCAGCGCGTAACACGTCTACTTTACCTGTTTTTTGCAGGGCCAGTGCGGTGGCTAATACCTGCTCTTCGGTTTCTGCACTGCAGGGTCCGGAAATGATCAACGGCTTTTTATCGGAAGACGGATCGGAGAATTTGGTTTTAGATAATATCTGTTCCATTGTCTGTACCATAGTATTGAAGTTAAGTAGATTATCAGAATTAAATTATTTCAGGATCTTCCTGATTTTATTGGATTTTTGAATCAGCTTATAAAAGGTATCGTAGTCTTCTGTTTCGAGCAATGTTTTCATTTGCTGTAGCTGGTTGATATGTTCTTCCAGTACGTCCAGCACATTGTTGCGATTATGTTTGAAGATGGGCACCCACATATCAGGAGAGCTTTTCGCAAGGCGCACGGTAGATTCAAAACCACCGCTGGCCAGTTCGAAAATGCGGCCTGATTCCTTCTCTTTTTTCAGCACGGTGAGTGCCAGTGCAAAAGAGGTGATGTGAGAAATATGTGATACATAGGCCGTGTGCAGATCATGTTCTTCCGCATTCATATATACAGTACGCATCTGCAGTTGGTCTACCATGTTTTCCACTACTTCCAGGGCATCTTCATCGCTGTTTTTCACGTCACATAATACCATGGTTTTGTGTACGAAAAGATTGCGTACGGCAGCATCAGGACCGGAATACTCGGTGCCGGCCATCGGATGGGCAGCAACGAAGCGACCTCTGTGGGGATGACCGGCAACGAGTTGCAATATTTTTTCTTTCGTAGAACCTACATCCATAATTACCTGGCCGGGGCGTGCTTTGTCCATAATACCGGGCAACGCCTGCAGTACTGCATCCACAGGAATGGCCAGTACTACCAGGTCGGAGCGAAGCATCGCTTCTTCCAGCGTAGCCCCCTCATCGATGATGTTCAGGTCCAGGGCACGCTGCAGGTGTTCCTGGTTCTGATCTACTCCGATGATCCGCTCCGCCACGCCTTTTTCTTTCAGCGTGATGGCGAGTGAGCCACCTATTAATCCGGTACCTATTATTGTTACAATCATTGTATGCTTGTTTTGATGCGTTCTATCGCTTCCTGGAAAACTTTTTCATCCTGGCAAAGACTCACCCTGATATAGCCGTTACCGTTACTACCGAATATTCCTCCGGGTGTAATGAATACACGGGCTTTTTGTAGTATTTCATCAGTCAGCGTATAGCCATTTTCGTTAGTCGCAGGTATTTTTGCCCATACGAACATTCCTACCTGGTTTTTATCATAAGTGCAATGCAGCAGATCCAGTAGTTGAAATACTTTTTCGCGGCGTGCACGGTATATTTTATTCAGATCATCGTACCAGTCTTTTCCCAGTTGCAAAGCCTTTACTGCGGCCATTTGCATAGGCTGGAACATACCGGAATCCATATTGCTTTTAAAGCGCAATACTTCTGCAATCCATTCTGCCTTACCAACTAGCATGCCTATACGCCAGCCTGCCATGTTGGAAGATTTGCTGAGAGAGTTCAGTTCCAGTACCACATCTTTTGCGCCTTCAAACTGCAGCAGACTTTCCGGTTGCTCATTTAAAATGAAACTGTATGGATTATCGTGGCAGATGAGGATGTTATGTTGCTTTGCAAAAGTGATCAGCTTAGCGGCGAACTCCTTGTTTACCTTGGCACCGGTAGGCATATGCGGATAATTTACCCACATCAGTTTTACACGGCTCAGGTCTTTTTTTGCCAGAACATCCAGATCGGGCAACCAGCTGTTTTCTGCTGTCAGGTCGTAATCCACTACGGTAGCACCACTTAGGTTTACCGCAGACCGGTAGGTTGGATAACCTGGATTAGGAATCAGCGCTTCATCTCCTTCCTGCAGATAGGTCATGCAGATATGCATAATCCCTTCCTTGGAACCTATCAGTGGCAATACTTCTGTATCTGGATTCAGGGTTACGTTATAATAGCGCTGATACCATTCCGCCATTGCTTTACGCAGGGCAGGAATACCTTTATAGCCCTGGTAGTTATGGGTATTGGGCAAAGCAGCATTTTCGTTTAATGCAGCCACCACAGAAGGATGAGGAGGTAGATCCGGGCTACCGATGCCCAGGTTGATCACCTTTGTACCTGTTTGGTTCATTTCCTCTATTTCCCTGAGTTTTTTGGAGAAGTAGTATTCTTCTGTGCCTTGTAATCTTTTAGCAACCTGTATCTGCATAAAACTGATTAATGTGTTTTCCCTTTTTTATAAATACCAAGTACTGTGAGGTGTTCGGTGAGTGGCTCTATTTTAGACAATGCTTTTTCAAAGTGAGCGGCGTTATCGAATTCCATATCGGCGTGGAAGTAATAGTTCCATTCTTTTGCCGGGATAGGGAATGATTGCAGTTTAGAGAGATTAATACCTGCTACTGCGATCTGGGTCAGTACTTTAGCCAGACTTCCTCTGTCGTGACTGGTCTGAAAATATACCGAAGCTTTGTTGGCATCTTCTGGTGTAGCCATTGGTGTGCGGGATACAGCCAGGAAACGGGTATAGTTATTTTTATTTGTATGAATATTAGGAGCGATGATGTCCAGCTCGAAGATTTCTGCCGCCAGTTTACCTGCAATGGCACCGGTACTTTTCAGTTTCTTCTGTCTTACATGTTTGGCGCTGAGGGCGGTATCTTCTGTTTCTACCAGTTTGATGTGTGGGTATTTTTCCAGGAAGTCCATACACTGTAATAATGCCATCGGGTGAGAATGTACTTCCCGGAGGTCTTCCATTGTTTGACCCGGTAATACCATCAGGTGCTGATTAATCTGCAGGTAGATTTCACCGGTAATATGCAGGCCTGAATTTTTGATGAGGCTGTAGTTGGGTAAAATGCTGCCAGCAATAGAGTTTTCGATGGCCATGATACCTGCATCCACATCGGGTTGCTGTTTTGCTTTCTTAACCAGTTCCGAAAAGGAGGCACAGCATTCTATTTCGACATTTTTCCCGAAATATCCCTGGGCAGCTACCTGGTGAAAACATCCTTCAAACCCCTGTATGGCAATTTTCATGTGTATGTGATTGATTTTATTTATTTATAGTTGCTGTAGCAACTAGCTATTAAAAACGGAAAGGGCCCCTTGTTGGGACCCTTTTGCGTAGTACTTTATGTTGTAAGTATATTATTGCAAACGAGTCCCCTGCTTCTTCGCATAAAAGAAGTAAGAGAAGTAATAAAAAAAAGAATTGCCTAAAGCTGGCTGTAACATATACCTACTGTTTATTAATGTTATTAAAAAGGCCTTCCGATTTACCGGAAGGCCCTTTTGTAGTATCTTTTATTTTACACAAACGACCTTCCTATTTCTGGTACCAGAAATAATAAAAGCCAAAAAATCCAAAAGTCGTTTGTTGTTTCATGTAATTATTGTAATCCTTTTGAGTGTAGAACAAAAATACGGCACGATTTTAATTATCCAAGGGGTAATATCAAAAAATATACTTTTTTTAATAATAAAGGGCATTTATTGAATAACTTTCAAGAAAACGTGATCTATAAATCTACCGGGCACAAAAAAACCGTCCTGGCCAAGCCGGGACGGTTATTTATAAAACCTAAAGTTAAATTAGTGTTTTGCAGCAGCTGAATCGATAGTTTTAGCAGCAGAATCAACGGTTGCTTTAGCAGCAGTAGCTACTGAATCAACAGCAGTGGTTGCAGTTTTTGCAGCTGAATCGATAACATTGCTAGCAGCAGTAGCTGTAGAATCACCTTCAGTTTTTGCAGCACCACCACCGCAAGCAACTGCGAAAATACCGAAAGACAGAGCCAGGAAACCGATTTTAATTACGTTCTTCATGATACAATTATTTAAGTTGTTTTTTGAATGATTTAACCTTTATACCGGGATCACCTAAAAGGTAACCCAAACTTTTAAAAATATTTTTTTTCGGTACTTTGGGTTACCAAATGCCTAATAACTGTATTAAGAGTGAAGCAAAATCAAGACATAACAAGAGATAGGGAATTATTGCTGGGACTGGCAAAAGGTGAAGATAAGTCATTGGAAATCATCTATTCAGAGAATTTTCCGGTGGTTTTGAGAATGATCCTTCAGCACAACGGTTCAGAAGATGATGCCAAAGATGTGTTCCAGGAGGCTATTATAGTCTTATATGAAAAGGTGCAAAACAATGATTTTACGCTCAGCAGCAGGCTCAAAACCTTCCTTTATTCGGTTTGCCGCCACCTGTGGCTTAAAAAAGTTCAACGCACTTATGGACTATACTCCTTAACCCCTGAGTTGGAAGAAGTTATTCCTGCTACAGAGGAACTGGAAGAACATTATGCCAGGGATCAGGAATTCAGGATCATGGAAGGGGCGATGAGCAGTATTGGTCAGCCCTGCCAAACCATCCTCGAAGATTATTACCTGCACAAGAAATCGATGCAGGAAATAGCGGAGAAGTTTGGATACACCAACGCTGAAAATGCCAAGAACCAGAAATATAAGTGTCTGATGCGTTTGAAGAAGTTATTTTTTGATCAGTACAATACACCATTATAAGAAGAAAGCAGCCATGAAAGAAGATATGATCTTATTACGTGAAATTGAGCGTTACCTGGAAGGGGAAATGAGCGAACAGGAAAAAACTGCTTTCGATGAATTACGCCGTACTAACCCGTTGATTAACCGGCAAGTAGAAGAACATCAGTTGTTTCTACAGCACTTGGGGAATTATGGGCAAAGACAAAACTTACAGGCCAAACTGGAAAAGATACATCAGCAACTGGATATGCCTACTCTCCGCAAACAAGCGCAAGAAGGAAACCAGGCTGCAAAAAGATTGTCTATCCGCCGCAGAACCATCACCAACCTGGCAGCTGCCGCCTGTATTGCTCTGGTCACCTCTCTGTCTACCATCGCGGTAATACAGAATGTAGCCAGGAATAAATCTACTGCTCAATATGAAGATGTAAGACGAGTGCTGAATAATATTCAACGCTCTCAGAATGCACTCATTAATGATATGAACAGTAAAAGCAAGGCACCGTTAAACCCCGGCACCTATGGTGGTACTGGTTTCGCGGTATCCGGCAATGGTTATATCGTCACCAACTATCATGTAGTAGCCGGCGCCGACTCTGTATATGTTCAAAATAATAAAGGAGAGGCTTTTAAAGCAGTGAGCATATTTGAAGATATTTCCAGTGACCTGGCCATATTAAAGATAGCTGACTCCACTTTTAAAAGTCAACCACTGCCCTACGCTTTAAAACCACAGAATGTCAGACTGGGTGAAGAAGTATTTACTATGGGCTTCCCCCGCGATGAAATTGTTTATGGCAAAGGTTATATCAGCGCCAAAACAGGATTTAACGGCGATACTACTGCCTACCAGGTATCCATTCCGGTGAATCCCGGTAACAGCGGCGCTCCCCTGCTCGACAGCAAAGGTGATGTAGTAGGTATCGTTACCGGCAAACAAACTACCTCCGATGGTATTGCCTTTGCGGTAAAGTCTGCCCATCTCAAACACCTGCTGGATGAAATGCCGAAAGACAAGCAGGCCCGGAAAGACTGGAGTCATAAAAGCCACCTGGACGGGATGAACAGGGTGGATCAGATTAAGAAACTCGAAGACTTTGTATATATGGTGAAGGTCTATAATTGAAATAGCTTTTAGCCATTAGCTTTTAGCTTTTAGCAAAAAATGCAGCGTAGATATGATCTACGCTGCATTTTTTGCTAAAAGCTAAAAGCTAATGGCTAATGGCTAAAAGCTTAATGCTGTTTCGCTATCCACGCTTTGTACTTATCTGTGATCCAATAAAGCAGATCATTGTTTCCGATAGTACGCATGGTATTATAATCAGGATAATTATCCCGCATAAATAACTGAAGGGAGTCACCGGTAAGGCCTGTTACTTTATTTACCAGTATTGGTGTAAAGCGGGAGTCGATATACTTTTCTTTTTCCATCTTCTCATAATTCGTCTTAAACTGCCGTTTTTGTTTTTCTTTTTTAGAGAAGCGGGTGATAGGGCTAATGACGATACCGGCCCCCTGTGGTGTGCTACCACCGGCCAGCTGCTGGTTGGGCTTATCGAGAATATAACCGTACTGGTTACGTCTTTCTATAGAATCTATCTGGTAGGGTGAATACTGAGAAGTAACTTCCACCCCTTTCAGAAATTTACCGGCAGATACCAGGATTACATTAGTCGTTTGGGTACCCATTGTTTGGGTCACGATCACCGTATCCGGTACATAGCCTACAAATGTGATAACGATGCGATCGTTGCGGTTACCGGTTATTTTATAATATCCGCCCTGATCGGAGAGCGAACGTTTGCCGGAGTTAAGGTTGCTGACAGTGGCATAGGGTAGCACCAGTTTATTGCTGTCCGAAATCATCCCTGTAACCGTCACCTGTGCATTCACCAGGGGAGYAAATGCCATACTGAAAATACAGCCCAATGCTATGATGCGTAATAAAACCTTCATATAGAGTATAATAAATTTAACTGTTGAATCCCTTCCTCTCCTTACAAACAGATCAATATGGACATTGTTCATATCCTTATTTGAAGTTACAAATTAAAGGAAATGCCCCGGTGTTAAAAAACAAAATCCTTCTGCCGATGGCAGAAGGATTGTTGTAATTGCATTTCAGGATATATACCAATCAGGCTGATTTCAGTAAACTGATCACTTCTTCACGGCTTTTACCCAATTTCTGCTGAAGTTTTCCGATCAACTTATCTTCCTGACCTTCTTCATATAACAGGTCATCGTCGGTTAAATCTGCATACTTCTGTTTGAGGGTACCTTTGAGTTCATTCCACTTTCCTTTGATCTGTAACTTGTCCATAATTTTTCAATTTATATGGTGATATAATCTGGTTACTTACAAAGGAGGGAAGCCAACAACTATGCCATCCGCCAAACAAGGTCACAAGGATACCTGGATACGGGTATCAAAAACACGACTTTCACCTGCAGCCAGCTGAACCAGTCCAAGCCCATTGTTAAAGGCATCCGGCGCGCCGCTGAGGTTCTCCACTGCGATGCTGGTGCGGTGAGGTGGAATATATATTTGCAGTATCGGGTAGTTGTTACCGGGATAGAATGCGATGTTGATATTTTTCTTCGGATCGTGGATTGTGGCCAGCGGTTGTGCCTTGCTTTGGTCCAGTATAAAGGAGTTATCGAGTTCTACCCCTTTCAGCGATTTACCTGCAACAAATTCTGTGTATGGCAGGAGATTACCGGTAGGCAATAGTTTTTCGTTAAACTCTACTATTTGTTTGGAGGCAAAAGTAAGTTCCAGTTCATCTACATGTGTACCGGTACTGAAGTAGGGATGCCAACCATCCATTACCGGAATGGTACTGCTGCTCTGATTGATGATGGTGGTATTCATCTGCAGCTCATTATTGGCGCGCAGTGTAAACGTAGCAATGCAATCGTAAGCAAAAGGATATCCTGCATCATCTGTTTGCTTGAAATGGTGTGTCAGGGTAGCCGTTGCCTGTTGATCATCTGCCTGTTGTGCGGTAATAGTAAAAGGTGCATCGTATAATAAGCCGTGGATGGCATTGCCGGGAGCAAGCGTTTTCTGAATGCTATAGGAAGTTCCTTCCCAGGTATATTGTGCATCCTTGATGCGGCAGGCATAAGGGCTCAGTTTTACACTTTTGAAGCTGATGCGAAGATTTGCTTCCAGGTCAGACAGATCTTTATAACTGTCGATCAGGTTGAGGGTTTCCTGTTGGCGCGTTACCTTAAATGCGTGCAGCAGTGCGCCGTAGGCAGGGATGATTTCCACCTGTGTTCCTGCTGTCAGATCCTGTAATGCGATGATATCAAATCCTGCTTCTTTAAAAGAATGGATGCCAAATTTCATTGTTCAATATTTTGAATTCCAGACAAAATAATAAAAATTTTACTGAGATGAAGGGATTAAACGAACAAGCATCTGCCTTGTAGGACAGATGCTTGCTGTTATATTATTTACCACATCATCAGATGCTGGCGTTGATCAGATTTTCCAGCCATTCCTGTTTACCGCTGGTTTGTTTAGGCGCTCCATTTGCAGCTGCAAAGTTGCGGAGGTCTTCCAGTGTCAGTTTACCGGCTTCAAATTCCTGGCCTTTACCGCTGTTGAAAGAATCGTAACGATCGTGACGGAATTTTTTATAGGGGGTGGCTGTCAGCACTTTTTCTGCAACGATCGCAGCTCTTGCGAAAGTATCGATACCACCGATGTGTGCGTGGAAGATATCTTCCAGGTCGGTAGAGTTACGGCGTGTTTTAGCATCAAAGTTAACGCCACCACCTGCAAATCCACCTGCTTCCRGGATAACGAGCATACTTTCGATGAGGTCATTGAGGTTGGTTGGGAACTGGTCTGTATCCCAGCCATTCTGTGCATCACCGCGGTTGGCGTCGATGCTACCCAGCATGCCTGCATCTACGGCTACCTGTAATTCGTGCTGGAAGGTATGTCCTGCCAGTGTTGCGTGGTTTACTTCGAGGTTTAATTTGAAATCTTTATCCAGGCCATATTGACGGAGGAAGCCGATTACGGTAGCTGCGTCATAATCGTACTGGTGTTTGGTAGGTTCGCAAGGTTTAGGTTCGATGAAGAAAGTACCTTTAAAACCCTGTGCACGCGCATAATCGCGGGCCATACCAAGGAAACGGCCCAGGTGTTCCTGTTCGCGTTTCATGTCTGTATTCAGCAGGGTCATGTAACCTTCGCGACCGCCCCAGAATACATAGTTTTCACCACCCAATGCGATAGTAGCATCGAGGGAGTTCTTCACCTGTGTACCTGCGTATGCCAGTACAGCAAAGTCGGGGTTGGTAGCAGCACCATTCATGTAGCGTGGATTGCTGAATACATTAGCGGTTCCCCACAGCAGTTTTACGCCGCTGGCCTGTTGTTTTTGTTTTGCGTAAGCAACGATCTGCTGCATACGGCTTTCGTATTCTGCTATGTTAGCGCCTTCATCTACCAGATCCACATCGTGGAAGCAATAGTAAGGAAGGCCCATTTTGGTGATGAACTCAAAAGCTGCGTCCATCTTGTCTTTCGCGCTCTGATTTGCATCAGCTGATGCCAGCCAGGGGAAGTTTTTAGTACCCGGACCGAAAGGATCTCCACCGGTACCGCAGAAGGTATGCCAGTAAGATACTGCGAAGCGGAACAGTTCCTTCATGGATTTGCCGGCAATGATGCGGTTTTCATCATACCATTTGTAGGCAAGTGGATTATCTGACTGTACTCCTTCAAACTGTATTTTACCAATCCCTTTAAAATACTCGTTGTTTCCTAATGTAATACTCATAACTAGTGTGGTTTTTTAAAATGCTTGACTTATATGTTTCCGTTAATGCATCAAAGTACGCAGTCCGTTTAGCCAGTTGCCGTATACATCACGGTATTGTGATTGCAGGGCAGCATCCGGTTCTATTACAGACAGGCATTCCATGCCGCGGAAAGCATCTGCAGTACTTACATAGCCTGCTCCTACCGCGGCTCCGCGGGCAGCGCCCTGGGCGCCGTCTGTATTATATAATTCTATGACAACATTGGCGGTATTGGCAAATGCTTCCCGGAACAGGGGGCTGAGGAACATGTTGGCATGACCTGCCCTTACACGGTGAATGTTCAGGTCCATTTCCGCCATGATATCCATGCCATAGTTGAGCCCGAATACAATACCTTCCTGTACTGCACGCATCATATGTGGGCGTTGGTGGCGGTTGAAATTCAGGTGACTAACGGTAGCGCCTATACTCCTGTTTTCCAGGATTCGTTCGGCGCCGTTGCCGAAAGGAAATACCTGCAGACCGTCCGCGCCGATGGGCGCCTGCGCAGCCAGGGCATTCATTTCGGGATAGGTGATATCCCCTACCAGGTTTTTCAGCCAGCTGTTGGCAATACCTGTACCGTTCAAACACATGAGCACGCCGTTTCTCGTATGTGCGTCATCGTTATTAACATGTACAAACGCATTAACACGGCTCTGGCGGTCGAAACTATTTTTGTCATGCACAGCATATACCACGCCTGAAGTACCTGCGGTAGTAGCAGCTTCACCGGGTTGCAGTACATTGAGAGAGAAAGCATTGTTTGGCTGATCACCGGCACGATAGGTGACTGGTATGCCTGGAGCCAGTTTCAGCGTGGCTGCGGCAGTAGCGGTTAGTTGTCCCTGCACCCCAAAAGTGGGTACCACGGCGGACAACAGGTTTTCGTCAATATTATAATGTTTCAGCAATGCTTTGGATACACTGTTTTCCGCGAAGTCCCAGAAGGTGCCTTCAGAAAGACCGGAAATAGTGGTGCAGGCATCACCGGTTAATTTCATGGCAATGAAATCGCCGGGCAGCATTACTTTATGAATGCGCTCATAGATATGCGGTTCGTTTTCCTGGATCCAGCGCAGTTTGGAGGCGGTGAAGTTGCCGGGTGAGTTCAACAGGTGTGACAAACAATATTGCTCTCCCAGTGCTTTAAAAGCAGCGTTGCCGATGTCTACGGCACGGCTGTCGCACCAAATAATGGCGGGTCTTAATACCTGCTGGTTTTTATCCACACATACCAACCCATGCATCTGATAGGCAATACCTATTCCTTTGATCTGTTCCGGAGCTACCGTAAATCGATTTAGCAAAATCCTTGTGGCATTAATGATTTCCTGCCACCAGCTATCCGGATTTTGCTCGGCCCAGCTTGGGTGAGGCACATCAATGGCCATCTCTTTTTCAGGGCAGGTAGCAGTAGCTACGCAAACGCCGGTATCGGCATTGAGCAAGGCTGCCTTGATAGATGAGGACCCAATATCGTATCCAATAAAGTACATAACGTGAAAAATTAGCGATCATCAATATAAGACCAGTATATTTCCCGGTTCCGATTAACAGCTCAGAACCGGGAAATGACCGGCAACAAAATAACAAAATGTTTCTATTACCAGAACACCGTATACAACGCGATCAGTATACCTATAATGAGCAATGCACCAACAGTGAAGCCCATATTGGGTTTGAACATGCTGCTGTCGATCGCCAGACCTTTTGGATTATTAGCGCTGGCTTTATCGCTCAGGGTAATGATCACCATACCAATTACACATACCACAAACACAAGGCCCATACGGTCAATGAAAGCCATTTCCCATAAGCCGCTGTCCGGGTTTAATGCGGAGAAACCAATCTGGTGCAGAGGCTCCAGGTTGACCCATGCCGGCATAAATTTCAGGAAGAAAGAGAGCAGTAAACCACCAATCATCGCAAACATCGCCGCGCTGGAAGTAGTACGTTTCCAGAAAAATCCGAGGGCGAACATAGCAAATACCCCCGGGGATACAAAACCGGTGTATTCCTGGATAAACTGGAAGCCTCCTTTTTTATCAATACCAAGGAAGTTGGAAATCACGATCGCAATGATCATAGTCACTACCACCACCAAACGGCCTACACTTACAATCTTCTTCTCATCGGCCTCTTTGTTATATATCTTCTTATAGATATCCAAAGAGAAAATGGTAGAAATACTATTGGCTTTACCTGCCAGAGAAGCTACTACCGCCGCTGTGAGTGCAGCAAATGCCAGACCTTTCAACCCAACAGGCAGGAGGTTCAGCAATACCGGGTAAGCATTATCTGCATTCAGCGAGCCACCTTTCATCATGGACTGCGCAAAATCGCCATGGTTCTGAGAATACAGTACATAAGCCGCAATACCAGGCAATACCACGATCACAGGCATCAGCAATTTCAGGAAACCGGCAAACAGTAAACCACTGCGTGCTGTTTTCAGATCCGCGCCCAGTGCACGTTGCGTGATATACTGGTTACAACCCCAGTAGTTCAGGTTCACAATCCACATACCGCCAATCAATACACTCAATCCGGGCAGATCCAGGTACTTGGGGTTTTCCTTGTGCAGGATCATGTGGAAATGTTCGCTGGCATGTTGGGTCATCAGGGAGAAGCCTTTCAGTACACCTGTAGTACCAAAATGCTCGGATACCAGCTGTAAGGCGAGGTAAGTAGTAGCCAGACCACCCAGGATAAGGAAGAACACCTGTATTACATCCGTATAACCAATCACCTTCATGCCTCCCAGTGTAATGAGGATGGCAAAGAAGGCCAGTGCCACCATACAGACATAAAAGTTAATACCGGAAATAGTAGATACCGCCAATGCACCAAGGTACAGGATAGAGGTAAGGTTTACCACCACATACAACAACAGCCAGAACACGGCCATAATGGTACTTACGGTTTGATTATACCTTCGCTCCAGGAACTGGGGCATCGTATAGATCTTGTTCTTCAGATAAATGGGCAGGAAAAATACCGCTACCACAATCAGCGTGGCAGCAGCCATCCATTCATAAGTAGAAATGGCTAATCCTATACTGAAACCATTTCCGGACATCCCGATAAATTGTTCCGCAGAAATGTTGGAAGCGATCAGGGAGGCACCAATTGCCCACCAGGTAAGAGATCCTTCCGCGAGGAAAAAGTCTTTCGAATCCGTGGTCGCCTTCTTCTTCCGGCGATAAATATAGTAGCCATAGCCTGCCACTATTACAAAATATACCAGGAATACCAGGTAATCAAAGATGTGTAAGGATTTTGTTTGCATAACGTTCAAACGTGGTTATAAAAAATTTAGCGAATCAATATACATAATAAATGTAAAAAATACGCTTACAAAGTTTTTTTTTAACGCGAAAAGTAAAACCGCGACAGCTGCCGCGGTTCTCCGGATGATAAAACTATTGATTTAAATTACTTGTCATAGCTTGTTTATAAAAAAAGAAACAATTAATACCCTTTACTTACACAAAAGGTACCTGTAAACACTATAATAAATATTCTTTCAGCTTGATTTCCTTTCGTTTATGAGGTGGGAATGGTCAACTGAATGCCTGATAGCGTGGAAATAAAATTTAAATATAGAAAAGAGATATTCGGGAAGCAAGCTTTTTTTTAGCTGTTAGCTGTTAGCTATTAGCTGTTAGCCTACCGTTTGCTGTTACTCTGTTATTTGGGAGGGCCGATCGGAGTGCACAAACATTTTGGCCAGTGGCCGTGTTTGGAGGTTATTATGGAAGAAGTTTTTTCCCTTTTACATAAGCCCCTCTTACTGCTCACCCTCGTATGGTTGTTATGCAGTGGTGCCTTGCAGGCCCAGTCTGCCGACACGCTGTATTTCAAAACCGGCTTAAAGCTATCCGGTGAGCTTGATCATATGGAAAGAGGTATGATTTCTTTTTCTTCCGATGAACTGGACGATCAGGAAATCAGTACTTATAAAATAAGCACGCTGGCTGCCAGCTCCTATTCCTACCGGATCACGACCATCCGGAATATGGTGTATTACGGCACACTGGCCAAAGCAGATAGTGGTATGGTCAGGATCCTTACGGGCACCGATACGCTATTGCTTCCACTGAAGGAACTATCTGTTATTGCCTCTTATGATACAGGCTTCTTTCATAACCTGTCCGGTACCCTGGCGTTGGGGTATGTCTTCACAAAATCTGCCTCCCTGGGAGTATTAAATGCGTATAACGATATCCGTTACTTCGACGGCCGGTTTACAGGGGATCTGAATATGAGTGGTATTACCGGGTTTACTTCCGATGGTACCAAAAGGATCCGGGAGTATGTATGGCTTACACCAGGCTATTATTTTACCGCGTCCTGGCAGGTAGCGGGGATATTCAGTTATCAGCGTAACCTGGAACTGGGAACGTCCAAACGATTTATAGAAGGTGCCGGCATAGGCCATCAGTTCCTGGTCCGGCAACATATGGATGCCCAACTGATAGCCGGTGTAGTGACCACCCAGGAGAGTGCTTTCCAGGGAACTTTTCACAAAGGCTTGCTGGAAGCGCCCATCATCTTACAATATAACCTCTATCTCCTGAAGGATAATAATTTCCGGTTGCAGCTGGTGCAGGGTGTTTTTGCTGGATTGAATGAAGGAGGAAGAATACGGGGAGAAGGGTTGATCCGCGCGGCTTACGATATCATAGACACTTTTAGCGTGAACCTGATATTTTATAATAGCTATGATAATCAACCGCCGGCGAAAATATTTTCGAAGTCGGATTATAGTCTGGTGTTTGGGATAGGATACAGCTTTTAGCTATTAGTGTTTCAGATCAGTAGTTCCATCAGGCTCTAACTGTTCAGCGCCATCACTGCAATCTGCTCTCCGATCATAGATCCGATGGCTACGCCCATTCCTCCCATGCGCACTCCCATAATGACATTCTTTGTATGTGCTTTCACCAAAGGTTGTTTGGTTTTGCCGAAAGCCATGATACCTGTCCACCGGTCGGCGATCGTTACCTCTCGGCCGGGCAGGATGATAGTATGCAGTAACGCTTCCAGCTCGTGCTGAATACGATCGTTGAAATGAAATTCGGTGGTGGTTTCGCCGGTAAAGTCCAGCTGACGGCCACCGCCCAGCAGTACCCGACCATCCAGCTCCCGGAAATAGTAATACCCTTCTTCCAGGTGAAAGATGCCTTTAAACGGCAAATCCTTCACAGGCGAGGTGATCAGCACCTGTCCCCTGCCTGGCACCACCTCTTCCTCCGGCAGCAGCTGCCGGGTAAAAGCGTTGGTACAGATCAGTACTTTATGGGCGGTGAATATAATGTCTTCTTTCAAAGTATGATTGGGCACAATAACGTTCACCCCTGTATGAAAATCTTCGATGCTGCTCACGGTGCATCCTGTTTTAATTTCCACGCCGCAGGCGATAGCCGTGTCTATCAGGGCACGCATCATTTTACCGGTATGCAGTTCGCCTTCGAAATTATTACGGATAAGTGCTTTGATGTATTCCCGCTCAAAGCCAAAAGCTGTCAGCTTTTCATCTGTTCGTGTAAAGGCCGGCTGTTCACCGAACAGGCTACCCAGTATTTTATTGACTTCGGGGAGTTGCTGCAGCGCCCATTCTTCCCGGGAGCCGATGAGTTCAAAACTGCCATTTTCACGATATCCGATACGGTCATCTCCCAAACGCTTACGTAGTAAACGCAGACCAGACAACCGAAGGGTTACCAGGTTCAGTACCGCTTCCACCGGCATGGTTTGCAGATCAGCCAGGATTTCGGTGAGACTTCCAATACAGGCAAAGCCTGCATTTTTTGTGCTGGCGCCGGTAGGCAGCACTTCCCTTTCCAGCACCATTACACGGCTTTGCGGCGCCTTTTCCTTCAGACTGATGGCAGCAGACAACCCTACTATACCACTGCCGATGATGATATAGTCGTATTGTAAAAGACTTTGTTTTTCCCAATAGCTGAGCATACCTGTAATTTACACTGTTCCTACAGATCCTCCATCCACCCGGAATACGGCACCTGTGATAAAAGCCGCATGATCTGACGCCAGAAAAGCCACGATACCGCCAGTTTCTTCCGGCAATCCTACCCGCCCCAGCACCTGGTAAGGGCGGTTTTCTTTCAGGAACTGTTTAGCTGCATCCGCGATGGAAATACCTTTTTCTTTGGAGATGCCTTCCAGCATATCATCTACCAAAGGTGTTTTAATAAATGCCGGAGAAACGGTGTTCACCAGTATGTTATCCTTACCATAATTCTGCGATAGGGTTTTGGAATAATTATTCAGTGCAGCTTTGGTAGCATTATAGTGGCCCATGTTAGGATCAGGCTGCTCTGCATTTTCGGAGGAGATATTGATGATACGTCCACCACCTTGTTTTTTCAGATGAGGGATCACCAGGTTGGTGAGTGCTACCTGGCCAAAGAAATTCACTTCAAAAATACGTCGCCACTGATCCATTGTAATGGTTTCCAGCGGACCAAAAGCATCTATACCACCTGCATTATTTACGAGTATATCTATATGTCCGTATTGCTGTATGGTAGTGGTGACAAGGCGCTGCAGGTCAGCTTCTTTTGCCATATCCGCTACTATTGCCAATACCTCATTACCTTGTAAGCGGAACATGGCGGCAGTGTCTTCCAGTTCATCTGCATTGCGGGCGGTGATTACCACAATAGCGCCTTCCTTCAGTAAAGCCGTGGCAATGCCTTTGCCTATACCTTTACTGCCACCTGTAACAATGGCGACCTTTCCTTTTAAATTGAGTTCCATGATTCTATTATTTTATATCAAAAGTAAAGATGCGATGAGGGGATTTACAGTATAAGTTATTGAAAAAAAGGTAAAAAGACGGGAGTGCGGAGGTGAACTTATCCCGAATTATACAAATTACGTAGCTTCGGGGCCTAAAATTTTACACCATGATTGCAACAAAAGCTTACGCTGTGCAGGATGCTGCTTCACCGCTGGGTCCATGGAACTTTGAGCGCAGAGAACCCGGTCCGCATGATGTACAGATTGAAATTTTATATTGCGGTGTATGCCATTCCGATATACACCAGGTAAGAAATGAATGGGGCAATTCCATTTACCCAATGGTGCCTGGCCATGAAATAGTAGGCCGCATTACCAAAGTAGGAGATCATGTTACCCGCTTCAAAGTAGGAGATCTGGCAGGTATTGGTTGTTTTGTAGACTCCTGCCGCGAATGTGATCCCTGCAAAGCAGGTGAAGAGCAATACTGTGTAACCGGCGGCGCCAGTACTTACAACGGGTATGAGATGGATCGTAAAACACATACTTACGGCGGCTACTCGACGCATATTGTAACAGATGAGAAATATACCCTGAAGATTTCTGATAAATTACCACTGGAAGGTGTAGCGCCATTATTATGTGCTGGCATTACTACTTATTCTCCCCTGCGTCACTGGAAAGTTGGCAAAGCCCATAAAGTAGCAGTAGTAGGTTTGGGCGGTTTGGGCCATATGGCGGTAAAGCTGGCGGCATCTATGGGGGCAGAGGTGACTATGTTAAGTACTTCTCCTTCCAAAGAAGCAGATGCTAAAAGACTCGGCGCTCATCATTTTGCACTGATGACCGATAAAGAGCAGGTGAAACAATTGCGGAGCAAATTTGATTTTATTATCAACACTATTTCTGCACCACATGATTATACTACCTATCTGAATTTGTTGAACCTGGATGGGGTGATGATCTGCCTGGGTGTTCCTCCGGAACCATCTATAGTACCGGCTTTCAACCTGATCATGGGTCGCCGTAGTATTGCGGGGTCATTGATTGGTGGTATCCGTGAAACACAGGAGATGCTGGACTATTGTGCCGAGCATAATATTACCAGTGATGTGGAAGTGATCAATATCAATGAAATCAATACGGCTTATGAGCGCATGTTGAAAGGAGACGTGAAGTACCGGTTTGTGATTGATATCGCGAGTTTAAAATAACCCTGCCCAGGTTAGTAGGGCATACTAATAGTAAAAAGACCCGTTACGATTGAACCGTAACGGGTCTTTTTTTGTTATACATTAGTTAAGCAAAGCCTGTCATACAATTTTGTCGATACCTTTACAACCGCTATATCCCAAAACCTCAAATGATGACGAAGATTACCTCCAATACCTATCACAGGTCCAGTCGTCTGATAACTGTTACAGTCGGATTATTACTACTCCTCGTAGCAGGAGTAATTGCATGGTATTTTTTTCACCAGCCAGATACCGTCTCTCTGAGTGACTCCGCTAACATCGTGCTGGATGTTTCTCCTGAAGATACCAGTATTGGCAAATGCCTGCAGTACCCGATCGGTGTCATGGCATTACAAAAGCTCTATCTTTCCAATGATCCCGAAGCCAATGAAAAGTATACCAATAAAACGGTTTATATCACGGGAACCTATATTGGTACGGGTCTGGATCCAATGGGAGCTGTATATATGCTCCTGAGGAGTAATGACCGGTTTCATGCCATTAAATGTTTTCCATCGAATCATAAGGAAGTGAACCTTGTGAAGGGCAGTCCCTTGTTAATAAAGGGGTACTGCCGGGGACAGATATGGGACCTCAAAATTGAAGGCTGTGAATTGCTGGATATGCCCGTAACTACAGCTAAAATAAAATAGCTCCCGGTTTACAGGAGCTATACTATTACACCAGATACCCAAATAAGCTGTCATCCTTATTCAGTTCAGTGACCTGAAAATTATACTTTTTGAAATTGGCCATGAGCTTGTCGTAATCCTCGCGGTACTTGAGTTCTATACCTACCAGGGCGGGGCCGATTTCTTTGTTATGTTTTTGTATGTATTCAAAGCGGGTGATATCATCAGTAGGGCCGAGGATATGATTCAAAAATTCTTTCAGTGCGCCGGGGCGCTGTGCAAAGCGTACAATAAAATAATGCTTTAATCCTTCGTAGAGAAGGGAGCGTTCTTTTATTTCCTGCATGCGGTCAATATCGTTGTTGCTGCCGCTGATCACGCATACTACTTTTTTACCTTTTATCTCTTCTGCAAAATCGTCCAGTGCTGCGATGGACAAAGCGCCGGCGGGCTCCACCACTATTGCATCTTCATTATATAACCGGAGGATAGTAGAGCATACTTTACCTTCCGGAACCAGGTGCATTCTTTCCAGTACATCTTTGCAGATTTCATAGTTGAGGGTACCTACTCTTTTTACAGCTGCACCATCTACAAAGCGCTCAATTTCATCGAGGGTAACGGGTGCACCGTTTTCCAGCGCGCGGAGCATGGAGGGAGCGCCTTCCGGTTCTACGCCAATGATGTGGGTTTTGGGACTATAGGTTTTAAAGTAAGTGCCTAAGCCGGCAGCCAAACCGCCGCCGCCAACGGGCACAAAGAGGTAGTCGATCGCTGACTGATCTTCAAGTATTTCCACCGCAACGGTACCTTGTCCTTCTATAATTTTTGGATTATCGAATGGTGGAATGAAGGTCATACCATTTGCTTTCGTGAAAGCCTGGGCTTCCGCAGAGCAATCATCAAAAGTATCACCTACGAGGCGGATTTCTATATTATCGCCGCCGAACATATTTACCTGGTTAACTTTTTGTTTCGGTGTAATGACAGGCATGAATACCACACCTTTAATGTTCATGGCTTTACAGGCGTAAGCGAAGCCCTGGGCATGGTTTCCGGCACTGGCGCAGGTAACGCCTTTGGCCAGGATATCCCCATGCAGACTGCTGATCAGGTTATAGGCGCCTCTCAATTTATAAGAGCGTACAATCTGCATGTCCTCTCTTTTCAGATATACATCACAGTTATAGCGCCGGGAAAGATTGGCACTATACATCAGCGGCGTGCGTGTGATCACTGGCTTCAGCTTCACTGCAGCATCGAGGATATTCAGGGAATTGACACTACTCATTACTTCAGACATAAAATGTAATTAATACAAATGGCAAAGCATTTCCGGGGCTATCGAAATCATGGAACCGTACTTAGTAAACAGCAAGAATATTTTTCTTCTGTACTAAATACCAGTACCAATAATTTCAATAATTCGAAAATGCTTTGCCATTGTAATTTATAATAGTTGCTATTACGCGTTGTTAGGACGCAGCTTACGTACAGCCGCACCTGCCTGCCACATTTCGCTTTCGCGCAGTTCTTTCAGTTCTTCGTTCAGTTTTTCGCGATAATCAGGTGTACTGTTGGATGCGATAGAACGGGCAGCTTCTTTACCTGCAGCAACACTGGCGTACAGCTCATCGAATACTGGCTGGGTAGCAGTTTTAAACTTCTTCCACCAGTCGAGTGCACCGCGCTGAGCAGTAGTAGAGCAGTTAGCATACATCCAATCCATACCGTTTTCTGCTACCAGTGGCATCAGGGATTGTGTCAGTTCTTCTACTGTTTCGTTGAAAGCTTCAGAAGGTGAGTGACCATTCTTACGCAGTGTTTCGTACTGAGCAGCGAAGATACCCTGAATACAACCCATCAGTGAACCACGTTCGCCGGTCAGATCGGAGAATACTTCTTTCTTGAAATCTGTTTCGAACAGGTAACCGGAACCAACGCCGATACCCAGTGCTACAACGCGTTCTTTAGCGCGGCCGGTAGCGTCCTGGAAGATAGCGTAGCTGGAGTTCAGACCCTGACCAGCCAGGAACAGGCGACGGAGAGAAGTACCGGAGCCTTTAGGTGCTACCAGGATAACGTCTACATCAGCCGGAGGAATAATACCGGTTTGTTCTTTATACGTGATACCAAATCCATGGGAGAAGTATAATGCTTTACCAGGAGTCAGGTGTTGCTTTAAAGTAGGCCACAGGGTGATTTGTCCGGCATCAGACAACAGGAACTGAAGAATAGTACCTTTCTGAGCAGCTTCTTCGATATCGAATAAAGTTTCACCAGGAACCCAGCCATCAGCTACTGCTTTATCCCAGGTTTTAGAATTTTTACGTTGACCTACAATAACGTTAAAGCCATTGTCTTTCAGGTTCAGTGCCTGGCCGGGACCTTGTACGCCGTAACCAATTACTGCAATCACTTCGTTCTTCAGCACTTCCCTTGCTTTTTCCATAGGGAATTCTTCTCTGGTTACTACTTGTTCGAGTACCCCTCCAAAATTGATGGTTGCCATGTGTAGTTTTTTTTAGCTGTTAGCTATTAGCAGTTAGCTATTAGCTGAGGATTGATTTGAATGAATAATGATTTATAATTTGATAGCGTCTAGCCATTAGCAGTTAGCTTTTAGCATGCTTGTTAAAAGCTAATGGCTAAATGCTAAAAAGCTAAAGACTGTTTTCTACGTCTTGTTCCTGCAGTTCTTTCAGGTGTTCGTGGAAACGGCGGCTCCATTTTACGATGGCTACCCTACCGCTCTTTGAATACTCGATCAGGCCGTATGGTTCCAGTTTCTTAATGAAATCTGTGAGTTCCTGCTGGTGGCCTGTTTTTTCAATGACAAAATAATCAGCGGTGATCGTCAGAATACGCGCATTATTTTCGCGGATCAGTCTTTCTACATCACCGGTGTGTAATGACTTGGTAGAAATCTTGTACAGCGCCAGTTCCTGGTAAACGACTTCTTCTTCCTCGTGTACAAAGGCGCGGTGTATTTCGATGAGTCTTTCTATCTGGCCTACCACTTTATCCAGCTTTTCACGTGTAGACATCACCGTTATGATGAACTTATATACGCCGGGGATCTCCGTTTCAGCTGTTGTTAAGCTGGTGATATTGATGCCCCTGCGGGTAAATATAATGGTGATACGGTTGGTTATACCTATACGATCTTCCGTATATACCGTTACTGTATATTCTTTTTGCATATACCTGTTGTGAATTACAAATGATCAATATGAATCCTTCCTGCAATGCTACTCGAGCCGGATAGTGTTGACAGGAGCGCCGGCAGGCACCATGGGGAATACGTTGTCTTCTTTTTCCACCACTACTTCCAGCAGATAAGCGCCCTGGTGAGCCAGCATTTCGTCAATGCAGGCGGATATATCTTCCCTTGCAGTTACTTTTTTGCCGGGGATATAAAATCCTTTGGCAACCTGTACAAAGTCGGGATTGACCATTTCAGTAGAGGAATAGCGTTTGTCGAAGAACAGTTGCTGCCATTGTCTTACCATGCCAAGGAAATTGTTATTCAGGATCACTATTTTCACACCGATCTGAGACTGGTGAATAGTGGCCAGTTCCTGCAGGGTCATCTGGAAGCAACCATCACCGATGATCGCTACTACTTCTTTTTCGGGGGTGCCTGTTTTGGCGCCCATAGCAGCCGGCAGCGAAAAGCCCATGGTACCCATACCACCGGAAGTGATATTGGTATTAGGATTTTTGAAGCGGTAATAGCGGGAAGCCACCATCTGGTGCTGACCTACATCTGTTACCAGTACTGCTTCGCCTTTGGTTTTTTCTGAGATAAGACGGATTACTTCTGCCATCTTCAGTTCACCTTCCTGCGGATACAGTTCTGCATGCTGTACTTTATCGTATTCCTTTTTATCAGCGGCGCGGAATTCTTCCAGCCAGGCGGCATGTTCAGCAGGGTTTACCTGTTGTATCAATGCTGTCAGGGCTTCTTTAGCATCTGCGTGTACGGGTACATCCGCTTTAATGATTTTATGTATCTCGGCGGCATCGATTTCGATGTGAATCACTTTGGCGTTTGGTACATAGCTTTCCACATCACCGGTTACACGGTCATCGAAGCGCATCCCAACGGCAATGATCACATCGGCTTCGCCGGTGAGCATATTAGGACCGTAGTTACCATGCATGCCCAGTAAACCTACATACAGCGGGTGATCTACCGGTACAGCGGAAAGGCCCAGCAGTGTAATCCCCATAGGAATCTGTGCTTTTTCAGCCAATGCAATCAGTTCTTTTTCGGCGCCGGATAATAATACACCGTGACCGCAAAGAATGAATGGTTTTTTCGCGCTGTTGATCAGTGCTGCTGCGGCGGCTACTGCTTCCAGATTTAATTCAGGAACGGGGCGGTAGCTGCGGATATAATCGCATTTTTTGTATTCGTATTCGAACTCGCCGAATTGGGCATTTTTGGTGATATCCACCAGTACCGGGCCTGGACGGCCGCTACGGGCAATATAAAATGCTTTGGCCATGGCGCCTGGAATATCTTCTGCGCGGGTTACCTGAATATTCCATTTAGTGATAGGCATGGTGATACCAATCACATCTGTTTCCTGGAAAGCATCGGTACCTAACAGGGCAGCGGCCACCTGGCCGGTTATGCATACCATTGGGGTACTGTCCATGTAGGCATCTGCCAAACCTGTTACCAGGTTGGTAGCGCCAGGACCTGAAGTAGCAAATGCCACTCCTACCTTGCCGGAACTGCGTGCATATCCCTGAGCGGCGTGTGTAGCACCCTGTTCATGACGGACGAGTATATGACGAACCTGATCCTGAAAATCGTAGAGGGCATCATAAATAGGCATGATCGCCCCGCCGGGATAACCGAAAATCGTGTCTACACCTTCTTCTACGAGGGCGCGGATCACTGCTTCGGAGCCTGTAATCACAGGTTTAACAGTTAATTGCTTATCTGCTATCTCAGGCTTCATCGGTAACACATCCTTCTGTTGCATTTTTAACAAGTTTTGCGTACTTAAATAAGATTCCATTGGATGCTTTCAATGCGGGTTGTATCCACTGTGCCCTGCGGGCAGCCAGCTCTTCCTCACTTACTTCCACATTGATAAAATTCTTTGTTGCATCTATTTCGATGATGTCGTTGTCTTTTACGAGGGCAATGTTACCACCTTCAAAAGCTTCGGGGGTAATATGTCCTACTACAAATCCGTGGGTACCGCCGGAGAAGCGGCCATCGGTGATCAGTGCCACGCTTTTGCCTAATCCCACGCCCATGATGGCGCTGGTAGGTTTCAGCATTTCCGGCATACCGGGTGCACCTTTAGGGCCTACCTGGCGGATCACCACCACATCTCCTTCTTTCACTTTACCGGAGGTGATACCGGCAATCAGTTCAAATTCGCCATCAAATACGCGGGCAGGGCCTCTGAAGCGCTCGCCTTCTTTGCCGGTGATTTTAGCAACGGAACCTTCTGTAGCGAGGTTACCGTAGAGGATTTGTATGTGTGCAGTTGGTTTCAGTGGTTTTTCCAGCGGAACGATAATGTCCTGTGTGCTGAAATCTATATCTGCCACGTTTTCCAGGTTTTCGGCGATTGTTTTACCGGTTACGGTCATACAATGGCCGTGTATATATCCTTTCTTCAGGAGGTATTTCATTACCAATGGAACGCCGCCAATGTTGTGCAGGTCTTCCATCAGGTATTTACCACTTGGTTTAAGGTCGGCGATCAGCGGTGTTTTATCGCTGATGCGCTGAAAATCTTCCAGTCTAACGGAAACGCCTACTGATTTTGCGATAGCAATGAAATGCAGTACAGCGTTGGTGCTGCCACCTAAAGCCATGATAACGGTGAGTGCATTTTCGAATGCTTCTTTCGTCATGATGTCTCTTGGCTTAATATCTCTTTCGAGGAGCAGGCGGATGTATTGGCCTGCAGCGAGGCATTCCTCCTTTTTATCCTTGCTCAACGCGGGGTTGGATGAGCTGTAGGGTAGGCTCATACCGAGTGCTTCGATAGCGGAAGACATCGTATTAGCGGTATACATGCCACCACAGGCACCTGCACCGGGGCAGGAATTTTGTACGATGCCTTTGAAATCGGCTTCATCCAATTTGCCGGCCATTTTCTGACCTAAAGCTTCAAATGCTGAGATGATGTTGAGATCCTGGCCTTTGTATTTTCCGGGAGCGATGGTTCCGCCGTACACCATGATAGAAGGGCGGTTGAGGCGACCCATAGCCATCAGGGAACCGGGCATATTTTTATCGCAGCCTGGAACGGTGATCAGGGCGTCATAGTACTGCGCGCCTGCAACAGTTTCAATGGAATCTGCAATCAGATCACGGCTAACGAGGGAATAACGCATACCTGGAGTACCATTGCTCATACCGTCACTGACCCCGATGGTATGAAAAATAAGTCCTACCAGATCATTTGCCCAGACGCCTTTTTTCACGTCCTGAGCCAGGTCATTCAGGTGCATATTGCAGGTGTTACCATCATAGCCCATGCTGACGATGCCCACCTGTGCTTTTTTCAGGTCTTCCTCTGTTAAACCAATTCCGTACAACTGAGCCTGGGCAGCTGGTTGTGTAGGGTCTTGTGTGATCGTTTTGCTATACTTATTTAATTCCATTGCTTTTAGTTATTACCGGGGTTACTGCTATTTATAGTAACCCTATTTTAAAACTTCTCCACAAATTACCCGGTAGCGTCCTCATATTCAAACTAACAATTTCCAATATACCGGTCTTCAAATCTGTCTTTTGAGTCTTCATATCCTTTACAGTAAAGGATTGTAAGTTTTTCGATTTACAACCTTCAAGAGGTGAAAGCTGAAGGCAGAAAGCAGAAAGCTATTGTGTGGTCTGAAGGCCTTTTGCCATTATTTGTTAGAACAGTCGCTAAAGGCATCCTCTTCCATAGCTTTTTGCTTTCTGCTTTACGCTTTACGCCAACTGCGCTTCGCGTTGAAATACTTTTCCCAATACTCTGGCTTTGTAGGCCTGTTGGAGCACTTTACCCAGTGACTGTGCCCATGGTTTGCTGAAAGACTGACCATCCAGGGAATCGAGGCCAATAAGTTCTGCAGCGGTACCGCAGAAGAAAGCAGCTTCAGCTTCTTTGAGTTCAGGAATGGTAAATAATTTTTCTTCCAGTGGGATATTCAGTTCCTGGCAAAGTTCGATAACAGTGGCGCGGGTGATGCCTGGGAGGATGTTACCGGCGGGGGGAGTATATATTTTGCCGTCTTTTTCGAAGAAGATGTTAGCACCGGGGCCTTCTGCAACGTAGCCATTCATATCGAGGAGGAGTGCTTCATCGTAGCCTTTTTCTTTTGCTTCCTGCGAGGCCAGTATGGAGTTTACGTAGAGACCTGACGATTTGGATTCAATTTTGAAGGCTTTGGGGTTGGGTCGTTCGTAAGAGGAAGTCATTACGCGCAACAGTTTTTCTCCCAGGTAAGCTCCCCATTCCCATGCACAGATCAGGATTTGTGATTCTGCAGCGGCTTTCAGGGTCATGTTAGGCGGACAGAAAACCAGGGGTCTGATGTAAGCTTCTTCCATGTTGTTCATCTCCAGTAATTTGTAACAGGCGGCAGTCAGCTCTTCGTTATCAAATTTGTACGGGATGTGGATCAGCTCACAGGAGCGCTTCAGGCGATCGAAGTGTTCTTTCGCTTTAAAGATTTTCACTTCACCATTAGCGGTTTTGTAGGCGCGGATGCCTTCAAATACTGCGTAACCGTAGTGGAGTGACTGGCCATACAGGTCTGTTGTAGCTGCGTTTGCCTTGGTGTACTCACCGTTGATGTAAAGAAAGGTGTTGTCGTTGTAATAGCTATACATAAAATTGAAATTATACAAGGGAATATACAGTCCAAAAAAAAGCCTTCCTCTTTGCGGAGGAAGGCGTTATATTTTGTGATTATATGCACGTTTACCTATCCTCCATACTGGTGGCTAATAATGACAACGACGATAATCACGACCTTCGTGATAGCCCAGTTGAGCTGAGGTACGATGTGATTAAGTTTTATGTTGTCTTTATTTACCCACATGGGAGGTCTTATTTTCTTTAGTGTTTCTACAAAAGTATTCGTGAAAAAAATAAAAAACAATAACCTCCCCAATATTTCGTGAAAAATTAATCACATTAAGCGTTTTTGAAAATATTTAAAAAAAGAGGTCGATAGTTGTGCGTTTTCTAAACAAATCAATATATCGTTATAAATTAATCTACTGATTTTGTGTACAAAAGACGCGGATAAGGGGGATTTTGGGCATTGCTTTCAGAAAGCAGGGGGAAATTGGGAGCAAAAAAATCCCGGTGCAGGAAGCACCGGGATAAAATGATTTCATTTCACTTACTGTTCACGTTCTAAAAATGATTTCATTTACTGTTCACTTGTTACGCTGACGTGCAGGCATTTGTCAATGATTCCCTGCAGCACCGTTTCTTTTTCCATGAGCCGCTGTAATAGTACCAATTGGTTTTTGGCGCGGTCGTAATTGTGTGTCGGATACTTGATTGGGTAGTATACATCACCGTTTAAGTAGTCGGTGAGGAACCTGATACCCTGCATGTAGATCATGAACTTCCCGGCAAAGAACAGTTGTTCTTTTTCTACTTTTGTTAAAGTACCGCCTATCTCTGCGAGGTACCCCTGCATCAGGGCTTCGTAGTATTCTTCGCGGATAACGATCTGGCTGAAATCTCTTTCTTCTTCGGAAACCGGGCAAACATAAGTGCGTACCATGTCACCAAGATCTGAGATGATTTTTCCGGGCATCAGGGTATCCAGGTCGCAAACACATATACCTTCATAAGTATCCTTGTTGAGCAATACGTTATTGATTTTGGTATCGTGGTGCATCAGATGGTCCCTGAATTCAGGATTCGTTTTCAGTTGTTCATACGTTACAGCGATGTCAGAATAGCGGAGGAATTCTTCAATCATCTCTTCTGCTTCGGCTTTCCTGTCTTCCTTAGCAGTACGGATGGCATCCTGGAAGGCGCTGTACCGTAGGGTAAGGTTGTGAAAGTTTGGAATAGAAGCTTTAAACGGCTTCAGGTCAATTCCCGAAAGGTAACTGGCGAGGCGGCCAAACTGTTTGGCTGCTTCAAACGCCTGCTTTGGGTTGTCGGCCTGATCTACCGTTACGGAATCCGCAATAAAAGGGATCATTCTCCAGTATTCGTTGTCAATTACAAAGAGCTCTTCCCCATTAACCGTGGGGATCGGCGTAATAAACAGATAGCCGGGATGATGAACTGCCAGGTAATCTGCTGCCATTCTTTGGTTGGCGGCGATAACATCTGGTTCCTTAAATACGTTTACATTGATTTTTTGTAAAACGTATCTACTGCCGTCCTGCTTTTTTTCGAGCAAAAAAGTGTTGTTGATGTGTCCTGATCCAAATTTTCGGACATTTAATCCTTCAGGCTCAAGTCCGAAAGCCTGAAGGATCTTCGTGTTGGGTTTTATTTCCATAAATTGTCTGGATATTCTCCATTCTCAACCAGCGCCGATAAGCTGGCCTGCACTCCAGGTGCATCTTCTTTGTAAGTAACACCAAACCATTTAGCGCTGGTAGGTATTACTTTTACCTGGCCTATATTCCGGCGGGTAAATTCGTCAGCAACGATCGTAATAAAGAATTCCGATTTAGGGTTGCTGAGGTTTTTATCCAGGAATTCGTTGAAAAGGCCCTGGCTCAGTTCAAATACACTCGGATGAAATCCCCAGAAGTTCATGGATACCGGAGTATCTGCAGCCAACGGATGTTTGCTACCGTCTGCTTCTTCATAAACGATCTGACCGTTTTCCGGGTATATTTTTGTCCTTTCGTTGATAGCAGCAAGATTGCCACCACTCACTTCGCATACGCCGCGGGAAACAGAACCGTGCTCACTGATCGTTTTGCCCAGTTCATAGCCTACCACGCTGTATACGTCCGGCTTGCATTCATTATTCAGGAAAGCAGCCATTTTAACGAAAGCATCGGTACCATAGAAATCATCTGCATTAATTACCGCAAATGGTTCATTGATAGCGTTTTTCGCGCAAAGGACAGCATGAGCGGTGCCCCATGGCTTGGTCCTGTCGGCAGGAACCGCATGGTCACCTACAAATGCATCCATCTCCTGGTATACATAATCAACAGCCACGCGGCCTTTGAGCTTAGGTTCAAAGATTTCTTTGAAATCAGCTGCAAAATTTTCGCGGATGATGAACACTATTTTTCCAAAACCGGCGCTGATAGCGTCGTAAATAGAGTAGTCTATGATAGTTTCTCCGCTGGGGCCAAATTCCTGGATTTGCTTTAAACTGCCATATCGACTGGCCATACCGGCCGCCAAAATCAATAAAGTCGGTTGCATTTTTTTGATATTAGTTTTATAATTGTCAATTATTTACCTAAAAATATCGGCGTTAAATTTAATCATTAAAACTATTTTCACACTTTCTTTTTGTGGAGAACACTTTTTTAAAGATTAATTAAACCGAACAATGAAGAGATTACTAGTGCTGGGAGCCTTTGCCATGCAGCTTCTAACTACTGCCAATGCGCAACAGAAAACAAATCCGGAAGAGATTAAAGAAAAAATGCAATGGTTTGCCGATGCCAAACTGGGCATATTCATCCACTGGGGCATTTATTCAGTTAACGGAATCGATGAATCCTGGTCATTCCACAACAAAAAAATATCTTATCCTGACTACATGCAGCAGCTGAAAGGCTTTACTGCAAGTAATTACGATCCACAAGCCTGGGCCGATCTGATCAAAGCATCCGGCGCCCGTTATGCAGTAATGACCACCAAACACCACGATGGCGTGGCTTTGTGGGATAGCAAATACAGCAAACTGGATGTTGCTAACAGTACTCCCGCTAAAAGAGACGTGCTCACGCCCTTCTACGCTGCATTGCGGCGCGATAGTATCAAATGTGGTGCCTATTTTTCCCTGATCGACTGGAGTCATAACGATTATCCGCAGTTCCTGAAAGACAGTAACCGCTACGATATCAAGGCCCAACCCGAAAGATGGCAGCGCTTCCTGAAGTACTACGAAGGACAAATGGCCGAGGTGATGACCAAGTTCAACCCGGACCTGTGGTGGTTTGACGGCGACTGGGAACACTCTCCCGAAGAATGGGAAGCCCCTAAAATGCGTAACATGCTCACCACCCATAACCCCAAAACCATCATCAACGGGCGTTTACAGGGTTATGGAGATTATGAAACACCAGAACAGAATTTTCCGGTGTCCCGTCCAAAGTACCACTGGTGGGAACTTTGCATGACCATCAACAACAACTGGGGATGGCAGCCACAGGACAACAACTGGAAAACACCTTTCGAAATCATTACCATCTTCGTAGATGCTGTCAGCAATGGCGGTAACCTCCTGCTGGACATAGGCCCTAAAGCCGATGGTACTATCCCTGCAGAAGAAGTAACAATGTTGAAAGAACTGGGCGCCTGGAACCAACGCAACGGAGAAGCAGTATTCAATACCAACGCCGGTATTCCGCAGGGTCACTTCTATGGTCCAACCACCCTTTCTAAAGATTCCAGCACCCTCTACCTGTTCCTGCCCGCTAAAACCAGTGGCCAGGTAATGGTGAAAGGACTCACCAATAAAATTGAAAGCATTACGATGTTAGGCAGCGGACAACAGCTGACCCACAAAGTAGTTGGTAAAATTTCCTGGAGCCCGGTACCCGGACTCGTATTTATAGATGTACCAGAACAAGGACAGGATAAATACATCACCGTGCTGAAACTGAAGCTGGATAAGGCAGTGAAGCTGTACAGAGGACAGGGCGGATTTTTAACGAATGATTAAGTGAAGTTTGTCTGACCTTCGCAACTCAGATAATTGACAATGCTCACTTACGATAATATTACTTTGGAATCAGTTCATACCACATGGCTGCCGGATCGTATCCAGGCAGCCATGCTGCGTTTGGATAAGATTCATCCGGAAGTATCAGGGAATAAGTGGTTTAAGCTGAAAGAAAATATAACAACGGCTATCTCCCATAGGAACAACGGTTTGCTCACTTATGGCGGTGCTTATTCCAATCATATTGCCGCCACTGCATTGGCCTGTAAGGAAGCTGGACTACCCTGTGTGGGGATCATTCGGGGGGAAGAACATTATCCCCAACTGAACCACACACTTCAAACAGCAGACGATAACGGCATGGGGTTGATTTTCGTTAGCCGGGAAGATTATCGCAACGGCAAAGCAAAAGAGTTATGGGAAACCTTTTATCTCGACTACCATGTAGTTCCCGAAGGCGGCCATAACGCGCTGGGCGCCAGAGGTTGCGAAGAAATTCTTTCCATCTTCCCCACTACTGATTTCACACATATCCTCTGTGCGGCAGGCACCGGTACCACCCTTGCGGGCCTTATCAATAGTGCATTGCCACATCAGCAGGTGATTGGTATCCCGGTATTAAAAGGAGCACAATACCTGGAAAAGGAAGTCAGCGACCTGCTACACCCCGGTACTACCACGCATTGGGAGCTATTACATGACTATCACGGTGGTGGATATGCGAAGAAATCACCGGCACTTATAGATTTTATCAATACTTTTTATGCAGACACCGGCATTCCTACTGATATAATTTATACCGGTAAACTTGTCATGGCTTTCCGTGATTTGGCCCAGCAGGGCTACTTTCCGGACAACAGCAAAGTATTATTAATACATACCGGCGGACTACAGGGCAATCTTTCCCTATCACCCGGCGTTCTATCCTTTTAAAAACTGTTCATTATATTTGAACGGTAGTGTATTTTTGCCAACTTAAAGCGCCTCACGGAATAATCAGTATGAAGCAATTAGTGCGTATAACTTTTGTTATTGGAATATTTTTATTGACCGCATTTACAGGACAGGCCCAGGAACAGGAGTATGTTCCACCGGTACTCCCTAACTTCGCGGCCTCCATTAAAACCGGCAAAATACAGCTGGACTGGATCTCCGGCTTTACACAGGTAAAAGAAATTGGTATACAGCGGTCGCTCGACAGCGTACTGAACTTCAATACCATTGGCTACGCCAGCTATCCTACTCAAACAAGGAATGCTTACCTGGACAACAAGCCTTTACCTGGCAGCAACTATTATCGTTTGTTCATTTTATTCACCAATGGCCGGTTCATGTATAGCAAAACCGTGCTGGCACTGTCAGACAGCACCATCCGTGCTGATCAGAAACTGCAGTATGCTGATATTAAAGATGCCGCCAAAGGTCTGAGAGGTAAAGAGCAGGAAAACAAAGAACCGGAAAGAGTGCTGTGGCACCCATCTAACTATATTTATACTACTGCCGATGGTAACATCAACATCAAACTGCCGGATGCCCTGCAAAAAAAATACTCCGTTAAGTTTTACGAATCCAACGGCGCCTTTCTTTTTGACATAGATCGTATCAAAGCCCCTTTCCTTATTTTGGAGAAAGCCATTTTCATGCATGCAGGCTGGTTTAACTTTGAAATATTTGAAGAAGGTAAACTGAAAGAGAAGTGGAACCTGTTTATTCCACTGAACTATAAAATGTAATTAATTTGCCGCACTGGCTTAAAAATGGAGGCCCGTATGGAATTCCATACGGGCCTCCATTTTTATATTGTTAGGTTACACCATCTCTGCCTCAAACACTTCTCCGAAGTGCTTGCTCAGTCTTGCTTTCACTTCTTCCATACTTACTTCCCGGCCCAGCTCTTTGTCGAGTGAAGCCACCTTCTTATCTGCTATCCCGCAGGCGATGATATTATTAAAATAATCCATGAGGGTATTTACATTCAAAGCGAAGCCGTGCATGGTTACCCAGCGGCTGCAACGCACGCCCATGGCGCATATCTTACGGGCCTTTTCTTTATCGTGGGGATCGAGCCATACACCGGTTTCACCTTTGGAGCGGTCACCTGTTACGCCGTAATCCGCCAGGGTGCGAATAATTACTTCTTCCAGAAAGCGCAGGTATTTGCCGATGTCGGTAAAAAAATTCTCCAGGTCTATAATCGGATAGCCGACTACCTGACCGGGGCCATGAAAGGTAATATCTCCGCCACGGTTGGTAGGCACAAAGCCTATCCCCTGCTCCTGCAGCTCCTTTTCAGAGATCAGCAGGTTTTCCATATGCCCGCTTTTGCCAATGGTATATACCGGAGGATGTTCGCAAAACAACAGGTAATTAGCAGTAGGCTTGGGTGACTGATCGGCCGCTTGGGATTTCAACTGCACATTTTCCTTCAACAACTGCTCCTGGTAATCCCAGGCTGCCTGGTATGCTATTACGCCGAGGTCTTTTACTACAATCTGTTGCTTTACTTTTTCCATGGTCATTATTGGTCTTTTCAGCTGCGCAAAGGTACGCCAAATCGCCGTGATACGGAACATTTGCACAGATGGCTGCTAAACTGACAACTAAACTTTACCTTTGCAAAAAATTATATTAATGGCTGAAGAATTGCTGGAACTGGAAGATGAGCTGGATAATGGTGATGGCAGCGAGGAACTATATGAGAAAATCAATATGGTGGTGGACAAAGGTCAGGAGCCACTGCGTATTGATAAATTCCTCACGGCCCGCATAGAAGGCGCCACCCGCAATAAGATACAACAAGCCCTCGATGGTGAAATGGTAATTGTGAACGATAAACCCGTTAAAGCCAATTACAAGATCAAGCCATTGGACAAGATTGTTGTGTTTTCTAACCGGAACCCGGAGAATACGGACATTATCCCACAGGAGTTACCACTGAATATTGTATTTGAAGATGAGGATATCATGATCATCGACAAACCTGCCGGCCTGGTAGTACATCCCGGCTGCGGTAACCGCGATGGTACGCTGGTAAATGGATTATCCTGGTACCTGGGCGATAAAACCCAGGTCACAGAACCGGAAATACCCCGGTTTGGACTGGTACACCGTATCGACAAAAATACCAGCGGCTTGCTGGTCATCGCCAAATCTCCCAAGGCGATGAACGACCTGGCGAAACAATTTTTTGATCACACCGTGCATCGCCGGTATATTGCGCTGGTTTGGGGCGATTTTGAAGAAGATGAAGGAACCGTAGTAGCCCACGTAGGCCGCCACCAACGGTTACGTAAAATCATGGACGCATATCCTGATGGGGAATATGGTAAAGAAGCCATTACCCACTACCGCGTACTGGAACGCTTTAATTATGTAACGATGGTGGAATGCAGACTGGAAACCGGCCGCACCCACCAGATCCGTGTACATATGCAACATATAGGTCACTCCCTCTTTAATGATGAAACCTATGGTGGTAACCGAATTGTAAAAGGAACGGTATACACCAAATACAAACAGTTTGTAGAAAACTGTTTTGAAATCATGCCTCGTCACGCCCTGCATGCACAACAGCTGGGCTTCATACATCCCCGCACCCGCGAGCAGATGTATTTCGAAAGTGCTTTACCTTCTGACTTTACCTCCGTATTGGAAAAGTGGAAAAGATATATTTCAGCGAGACCGCTGAAAGACGATGAGGTATAATGATATAATTGTTATTTAAAAGGCGTCAGAGCGGTTGATAAACCATCTGACGCCTTTTAGTTTCATACACTTAGCACTTTACTTAACAAAGAAATCAGATAATTCATTGTTATTATTATAAATATTCTACATACTTTAAGCTATCTTAGCAGCAATTACCATGTCACTGCATGAGAAGCCAATTACCAAGATCCTTTCGCATCCTATATCTTTTACCGGTTTTACTGGTATGCTGCCTGTTTACCAACAGCACCGCCGCACAAGGCAAAACACCATTTACGGTATCATCTACCTGTGTGAATGATACTTCCTTCTTCCAGATAATCACCCCGGCAGGCATAGATTCTGTAAAGTGGTTTTTCGGAGATCCATTATCCGCTGATAAAGATTCTTCCAAAACCATACGCGCGTTCCATATCTACCATAATATTGGTACTTATACAGATACGCTGGTGGCCTGGCGCAGAGGAATACCGGATACTACCATCCAACAAATCACGATAGTAACGCCTGTTTTTTTTGATCTCGGTCCACAGGATGTCACTTTGTGCGAGGGTGCTACCATGACGCTGAATGCCCCAGTAATACCCGGCGCTACCTATCTCTGGCAAGACAGTTCTACTGGTAGCAGCATCCTCGTGGATACCTCTAAAACCTATAAAGTATCCATCAACGGATGTCCTAATCCCGATTCTGTGAACGTTTTCTATACTCCTATTCCAAAAATAGATCTGGGTAAGGATCTTATTTTATGTACCGGAGAACATATTGCACTGGATGCTACAGCGCAGAACTGTACATATAAATGGAACACCGGTAATACAGAGCCTACACAGGAGGTAACAACATCCGGCACCTATCATGTAGATGTGTTTCCGAAAGGTTGCGCCCCGATTTCGGACGATATCACCATTACCTTTACAGGCCCCCCCTATCCTTTTTCGTTGGGAGCGGATACCCTGCTTTGTCCGGGTGAATCTATCAGGATAGCCCCCAACATTCCGGAAGCCACCAAATGGGAATGGAGTACCGGCGCAACCACACCAGCAGTAACGATTAATAACACCACCAATCTTTGGGCACTGGTGGAAATCAATCACATCTGTAGCGTTGTCGATACTATTTTCATTAATTATAACCGGCTCAAGAAACTGAACCTGGGCAATGACACCACTATCTGCAAAGGCAATTTCCTTGTGCTGACAGCGGATTTCGGCAATGGCACCTATCTCTGGCAGGATGGATCTGATCAGGCCACCTATTATGTTACCAAGCCGGGTTACTATTATGTGCATGCCAAAATAGGCAGGTGCGAATCTTTCGATAGTATCTCCGTATCATATGAAGATACCCTGCGGGTGAACCTTGGTCCGGATACCCTGCTCTGCAGAAATGAAGTATACCAGTTACGCGCTACCGGTGCTGGTGGCGGTATTTACAAATGGCAGGACAGTACCAGCACACCTATGTATACGGTTACGCAGCCTGGTTTGTACGCCATTGTA
The DNA here is from genome assembly GCF_056399985.1 of Chitinophaga sp. 01L420. Taxonomy (NCBI): domain Bacteria; kingdom Pseudomonadati; phylum Bacteroidota; class Chitinophagia; order Chitinophagales; family Chitinophagaceae; genus Chitinophaga; species Chitinophaga sp. 01L420. The sequence continues at coordinate 22,339 of NZ_JBFTSK010000027.1, read as the reverse complement.
GCTTATAATAGTTGCGGTAAAACTGCCGATTCCGTTGTAGTACGGTACCATGATTGTGTCTGTCAGTTATTTTTCCCGACCGCCTTCACCCCTAACGGCGATGGCAGGAATGATTATTTCCGGCCGGTCTACCGGTGTCCCATATACGATTATACCATCAGTATTTACAATCGCTGGGGAGAACGGGTGTTTTACACCACCGATCCGCAGGTGGGCTGGACAGGGCGTGTAAATGGTAAAATGGCGGATGTTGCTACCTATGTATGGGTAGTAGATTATAAAGAGGTAGACACAAAAATACCGGTACATAAGTCCGGGACGATTACGCTGATTAATTAACTACTGTGTGGCAGTAAAATTTACAAATTTCGCTACGAAAATGGCGGTTTCTCTTTTTTTGAAAGGCACATTCCACGTACCGTTATAGGTAACCAGTGAAGGTATGAGTAGTCCGTTAAATTTGGTCATCTGCACATTCATCTTCACATTAAAGTCAAACAGCATTGTTTTATAGGAGAGGGCATATTTACGGCCTACAATTTCAAAATTATCTTTGTTGAACCAGGTAATCAGTTCATCAATTACCACATCGGCTCTATCAATACGACTCAGACCGGGCTTTGCTTTGGCGGCAAAGACATAGCAAGGGGTACCATCTACATAATTTTCTGCGGAGATGGAGAAGTCATAAAAGCGCATCACTTCATTGCTGAAGATAGCTACTTTTTGTCCTACGATAGGTACGCCGCGGATAGGTTTTCCGGGATTAAAGATCAGTTGTTTCAACTGGGCTTTATGCCTGGCCAGGCTCCCGTTAGAGCGTTCCGGTGCTTCGCCGGCATCATCTACACAAATAGTGCCTTTGGTAAAAAACAGGTTAGCATATAATTCTGCGGTGTAATAATTGTAATTGCCTTTGCGGGTGTAGAAGTCGCCGGTTATTTTTTCATTGGCCACCTTCATGGTCATGCATTTCCCTTTTACTTCCTGGTGGGTTTCATTAAACAGGGATGCCTGTATGGCTGCCTTTTTATCCAGGATCTGTATATCGTTTACGGCATCGAAACCTACAATATGTAAATTTTTGAATGCACGATAAAAGGTGGTGTCATCTTCCACCCTTTTAATAAAACTATTAACGTCGAAGCCTATACGTTTTGCAGCAACAATCACTTCATCCAGGTTAACAGTCATTCCTTTATACCTGGCAGTGTCCTGAGCTGTAAGTTGTAAGTAGGTTAACAGACAGAGCACCACGGTTCCGCCTATACTTTTCCATAAATGTGACATAGCTGCAATTTAATAAAAAAGCTGAAAGCGTAAAGCATAAAGCAAAAAGCTATTATAGCGAGGATAAAAGCGGTTATATTTCTATAATATCGCTTAAATCTTCGCTATAATAGCTTTTTGCTTTATGCTTTACGCTTTCAGCTCTTCAATCAACCAGGGATTTTCCCGGCCACGTACATTTGTTCCATAGTTGGAGACAGCGCACCACCTTTTTTCTCCAGGGTAATGGCAAACATTTGTGCTTTGCCGGTTACTTTCATTTTCTGGAGGAGGCTGGCCGTATCACCCATTTCGAACACGCCCATATCAACTGGTTTACCATCTACGATAGCCCAGAGTTGATACTGTTTGTCAGCGGTTGGTTCTGGCAGTTTATTAACTTTCAGATACACCTGCTGGCTTGACGGGTTCCAGAATACGGTGGCTAATGCTTCAGGGAACGCTTTGGTACCTGGCATCGGCACTTTCAATACTTTAGGATCCTGGATAATTTCCATAGATTCCTGCATTTGTTCTAGACGGGTTTTGTAAAGATTGCTCTTTGACAAAATGGAGTTCTGAGATACGAGTAAAGACTGATATTTGTCTTTGTACTCTCTGAATTCTTTGTACCGGTTAAAGAACACATAGTTTAGGACTAGACTGCCGATCAGCAGCACGGCGGCGGCGGTGGCAATCCATTTCCAGGATAGGCTTTTAGTTTCTTGCATGGACACTACTTTTGGTTGTTGCAGTTCTTGATCGGGTACAGGCTCACCCTCCTGCAAATTGGGTTCATTATTGATTTTAGAGAATAAACTTGTTTTGATATCCGGTTCCGGATCTATCCCCTGCATCTCGATATATGCCTCCATACTGCGGCGGTAGGCTTCTACCTGTGCTGCCACAGCCGGATATTGTGCCATAGCGGCTTCCAGCTCGCGTACCTCTTCTTCGGTAGCTATGCCTGCCATATAAAGCTCAATAATTCCGGACGATATGAAGTGTTGTGAGTCCACTATTGTTATAAAAATTTACTTGTTTAAAATATTTCTTAATTGAATGATTGCATTGCGCATTCTTGTTTTCACTGTACCCAAAGGGATCTCCAATACCCGGGAGATTTCCTCCTGAGTACAGCCTTTATAATATGCTAAATCTATAAGGGTACGCTGTTCTTTGGTTAGCTTTTCCAGGATCCGGGAAAAACCTATGTAGTCGGTAGATGGATGAACGGATAATGGTCCGTTGACTGAATGTACGGCATCTGTTATATTTTGGATTTTTTGTTCCAGCTTATGAGATTTGGAGCGGAGAATATCTATGGCAGTATTACGTGCAATATTCAGCATCCAGGTAAAAAGACGTCCTTTTTCCTCATCGTAGCGATCGAGATGACGCCAGATTTTGAGAAATACCTCCTGTAACACGTCCCCTGCAGAACTGTTATCGTTCAGCACTTTTACGATCACACCATATAAAGCCGGCGAATAGTGATCATATAAATAACTAAAAACCTTCTGGTCACGGGCTCTTAGGCCTTGTACCAGTTCAGCTTCTGTATATGTAGGAGCGTATTCCAAAACAGATTGGATATAATTTTATGGGTGTTTTAATATTGAAACTGAGTGCTGCACATGACATAACGGGACTTCATCTTCATGACTTCAGCTTTCAAGGATATCTTTCAATAGTTATTGTACTTGTGTCTTAATTAACGGGGCTTATTATCTAAGCAATATAATGATTTCTAGTCGTAAACAGATTCTTAAATAATCACTCGTTTTTTATTTGGCTATTTTGGCAGACATGCATACCTGGTCCATGGATGGCTCCAGACTGCCGCCTTTTCTTTCCAATGTAACTGCAAAACCCTGGGCTACGGCAATGGCTTTCATTTGTTGCAATTGCTGGGATACGTTGGCGCCTGTATCAAAAACGCCTGCATCTATCAGCTTTTTATTCACGATGGCCCATAACTGAAACTGCTTACCTGAAGGAGGCAGGGGCATGAGTTGTGCCTGCAGGTAAACGGCTTGTGTACGTGCATTCCAGCCAACGGAAATGGACTTACCCGCAAATTCGCCACCACCTTGCATCCTGGTCCATTTAAAATCAGGATTAGTGAGTGGATCCGGATCTTTGGGAAGAGGATTTGTTTCTTTTAAACTTGTAAGTGCCTGGTGTTCTTTATCTGCCTCCAGTTTTTCTTTGGTGGCTATTAATGATTTATAACGGCTTTTATAGTCGGTGGATTTCTGGAAGAAAAAGAAATTCATGATCACACTGCCCAGTAACAGAATTACAATGGCGGCGGTGGCATATTTCCAGATGCGGTCAGAAGAGTTTTTTGCGGCGGGCAGCTTTTTCACTGGTGTTTCCTTCGCTAATACCTGTTTGCCGTTCTTTTTTGCGGGAGTAGTGGCTGAAAGGGATGCGCGTAGTTCTTCAGGCAGGCGGTCGTTGCCTTCCTGCGTATTTTCCTGACGAATAATTTCTGTCAGGCGCTCCTTAATTCCAGCGGGTGGCGGAACAGCGTATAGTTGTACAAACCTTTCTTTGTCCAGTTGCAGCGAATCCACTGCAGCTTTTACATCAGGGTATTGTAGTACGACCGTTTCCACCTCATTCTGCTCCGTTTCCGGTAACATACCGAATACGTAGCTTTCAAGAATTCCGGATGATATGTAGCGTTGTACATCCACTATTTTGTAAAGTTACAATTGTTTTAAGAGTGTTCTCAATTGTATAATAGCATTGCGCATACGCGTTTTCACGGTACCCAATGGTATTTCAAGGGACCTGGCTATTTCTTCCTGGGTATGTCCCTTGAAATAAGCCATGTCTATAATAATGCGTTGATCTTTTTGCAGGCGTTCAATCACTTTGGTGAGGCCGAGATGGTCTACCGACAGATGCACCGCCAGTTGCGGTTCATACATCAGTGAGACACTGTTTACATCTTGTACCCGTTGTTCCAGTTTGTGATTTTTTGAGCGAAGACTGTCGATTGCTGTATTGCGCGTAATATTCAACATCCAAGTGAACAAACGTCCTTTTGAGGCATCGTAACGATCAATATTGCGCCAGATTTTTACAAAGACTTCCTGTAAAACATCTCCTGCTGCGGCTTCTTCTCCTACTACTTTGAGGGCTACACCATAGAGTGCCGGTGAGTAATGGTCATACAAATAAGTAAATATTTTCTCATCCCTGGCCAAAAGGCCCTGAATCAATTCAACTTCAGTGTATGTTAAGGTCGCTCCCAAGTTTGAGGATATGGATGTTATACTTTACGATACCAAAATAACAGGTTTTCTTTACATTACAAAATTATTTCCTATTTAGGGAAGCTCATTTTGTAATCTACCCGGATTTTGCCTTTTGTGATGTCATCCAGTTTACTCTTCAGCATCCTGCGCTTTAATGGCTTCAGGTGATCGATAAATAAAACCCCGTCTATATGATCGTATTCGTGCAGGATTACCCGGGCGGTAACACCTGTGAATGTTCTTTCATGTGGTGTAAAATTTTCGTCTACGTAGCTCAAGGTAACGGTTTCTGCGCGGTTTACATCTTCCCGTACTTTAGGAATGCTCAGGCAGCCTTCGTTATACGCCCAGTCTTTTCCTCCTGTTTCCACGATATGTGCATTGATAAATACACCTTTCGCGCCGGTATCGCCGGGATAGTCGTTTTTCTCTTCTTCTTCCAGGTTATGAATAATCTGTTCGCTATCAATTACAAACAGGCGAATGGCTTTATTTACCTGCGGAGCCGCAATGCCCACGCCATTTGAACCATACATGGTATCCCACATATTGGCAATTAATTCTTTCAGGTTAGGATACTCTGGTGTGATATCTTCCGCTACTTTCCTTAAAACCGGGTGCCCGTAAGCTACTATTGGCAAAATCATGTTCAAATACTTGGTTTAATCCGCAAAGATAGACATTTTAGAATTCTGTCTGGTGCCGGGATTGCCTGATGATGGTTGTTATATTTATTTTTTACTATATTTTATTCCGAAGATACTCCTGCAATATAATAGTAGCACTGATTTCGTCCACCAGGGCTTTATTCTGGCGGTCTTTTTTCTTCAGACCGCTGTCAATCATTGTCTGGAATGCCATTTTTGACGTAAACCGCTCATCTACTTTCACTATCGGAATATCAGGGAAGTTCTTTTTAAGGATCCTGATACACTCTATTACCAGTGGCGTAGCATGGGTAGCATTGCCATCCAGGTTTTTAGGTTCGCCGATGACAATCGTTTCCACGGGTTCAGCAGCCAGGTATTTTTTGAGAAAAGGGATCAGTTCATGCGTAGCAACGGTGGTAAGCCCACTGGCAATCAACTGCAAGGGATCTGTTACGGCCAGTCCGGTTCTTTTTTTTCCGTAATCTATTGCCATTAAACGGGCCATGAATGAGCTTTTAGATGTTAGCTTTTAGTAAATGCGGTGCAGATATAAGCGATCCGCCGGTTTTATATAAAAATGAGCATATCCGCGATGGCAAATACGGCAAATACCACGCTGGCAATACCATTGGTGGTCATAAACATAATATTGACTTTACTGAGATCATCCGGTTTCACCAGCAGATGTTGCGATACCAGCATCACTACAAATACGGCAGCACCTATCCAGAACAACCAGTGAAAATGGCCGGTTAACCCGATAGTCACCACCAACGCTGCCGCCACCACATGTAATAATTCCGAAAAACGCAGCGCTCCGGAAAGCCCCAGCCAGGCCGGAATGGAGTTCAATTGCTGTGACTTATCAAAGTCTTCATCCTGCAGGGAGTAGATAATATCGAAACCTGACACCCAGCACAGTACCAGGAAAGATACCAGTACCGGTAACAGGGCAAATTCGCCCGTTACAGCCAGGTAAGCACCTATTGGCGCCAACGATAGCCCAACACCCAATACCAGGTGACACAGGGCTGTAAAACGCTTGGTATAGCTATATCCCAGTACCACCAGTAAAGCTACCGGTGATAAGAAAAAGCAGACACGGTTAATAAACCAGGTAGTTACAATAAATAAAACAACATTGGCAATAATAAAGAACAGGGCATTTTTGGGAGAAATGATACCTGCCGGTATCTCTCTTTTCGCCGTGCGTGGGTTGAGCTTATCAATATCCACATCCAGCCAGCGATTGAATGCCATGGCGGCGCTGCGCGCAAACACCATACATAATATCACCAGGCCAAATGTAGCCCAGCTAAAGCTGCCACCACCTTTGGTTGTAGCCATGAAAAAGCCGGTGAGGGCAAAAGGCATGGCAAAGATGGTATGACTGAACTTTACCAGCGACAAGTATTTGTTAACCGTAGAAATCATACTAGCTTTAGGTTTTAGCTATTAGCTTTTAGTGTTAAACTGCTAATAGCCGCTTATTAATAATAATAATTACTGCTTTCTGATAACTAAAAGCTAACGGCTAATAGCTAACAGTTTTACAAAGATATCCCAAACCACAATACCCGTCGTCACCGAAATATTCAAAGAATGTTTCATACCCAACTGAGGAATTTCGATACAGCCGTCCACTATTTTCATCACTTCGCCGTCTACCCCGCTCACTTCATTGCCAAAAACCAGTGCCAGTGGCTGATCTGCCGGAGGCTGGAAACTATCCAGCATATGACTGTTCACCGCCTGTTCTATGGCCATCACTTTGTAACCAGCCGCTTTCAGCTCTTCTACCGCATTCACTGTAGTATCAAAATACTGCCATTCCACCGTTTCAGTGGCACCCAGCGCTGTTTTGTTGATATCCCGGTGCGGAGGTACCGGCGTATATCCGCAAAGAATGATGCCTTGCACCAAAAAAGCATCTGCAGTACGGAATACGGAGCCCACATTGTGCATGCTGCGTATATTATCGAGTACCAGTACGATAGGCGTTTTATCGGCCGCCTTGAACTCAGCCACCGTTTTACGGCCCAGTTCATCCATGCTTAATTTTCTCATCACCTGCAAAGATAATAGGATGGGATGAGTTTTATATATTTGCGCCATGGCAAAAAGTAAAACGGAAGAAACACCGCTCATGCAACAACATAAAGCCATCAAGGATAAATACCCTGATGCCGTACTGTTATTCCGTGTTGGCGATTTTTATGAAACGTTTAATGAGGATGCAGTTATAGCCGCTCGGGTACTGGGCATCGTATTAACCAAGAGAGCCAATGGCTCCGCTTCTTATGTAGACCTGGCAGGATTTCCACACCATTCGTTAGATACTTATCTGCATAAACTGGTAAAAGCCGGCTACCGGGTAGCCGTATGCGATCAGCTGGAAGATCCCAAAACAGTTAAAGGCATTGTGAAACGTGGTGTTACCGAAATGGTGACTCCCGGGGTAGCGATCAATGATAAGCTCCTGGAAAATTCCAGCAACAACTTCCTGGCGGCGGTACATTTTGGAACAGATACCACCGGCGTGTCTTTCCTGGACATTTCTACCGGCGAATTTTTTATCGCAGAAGGCAGTATAGAATATGTGGATAAACTCCTGCAGAGCTTCCGCCCCGCAGAAGTACTATTCGCTAAACAGCAGCAGAAACATTTTAAAGCTACTTTCGGCACCCGCTTCTATACCTACACCATGGATGAGTGGATCTTTACCACCACCTATGCAGAAGAAATACTGCTCAAACATTTTGAAACACATTCCCTGAAAGGTTATGGTGTAGAAGGACTGCCAGCCGCTATCATCGCTGCCGGCGCCACTCTCCACTACCTGAAAGATACCGAACACCCCCACCTCCAGCATATTACCCGCATGCAGCGCATCAGCCAGGAAGACTTCCTCTGGATGGACCGCTTCACGGTGCGTAACCTGGAACTGCTGAACAGCAGTGTGGAAAATGGCCATACCCTGTTGAAAGTACTGGATAACACCGTAACGCCCATGGGCGCCCGGTTACTCAAACGCTGGATGGTATTCCCGCTCCGCGATATCAAAGGAATCAACGAAAGACTGGATACCGTAGAATACTTCATCAAAGAAACAGATCTTTCCAAATCACTGGTACATCACCTGAAACAAACCGGCGACCTGGAGAGACTGGTATCCAAAATACCCCTGCGGAAAATAAATCCACGCGAAGTGATGCAGTTAGCCCGCTCCCTGCAACAGGTGCAGGCAGTACAGGCACTCCTGGCTGACAGCAGCAGCGACTACCTGAAACGCCTGAACGAAAAACTGGATCCCTGCACTCCCCTGCTGGACCGTATTCTCAATGAAATCATGGAGAACCCGCCAGTACTGGTGAACAAAGGCGGCTGTATCAAAGAAGGTGTGAATGCTGAACTGGACGAACTACGCAACATCGCCAACAAAGGCAAAGACTACCTCCTGCAAATACAACAAAAAGAATCAGAAGCTACCGGCATCCCTTCCCTGAAAATAGCCTTCAACAATGTTTTTGGCTACTACCTGGAAGTAACCAACACGCATAAAAACAAAGTACCGGATCGCTGGATGCGTAAACAAACGCTCGCCAACGCCGAACGATATATTACCCCCGAACTGAAAGAATACGAGGAAAAGATTGTAGGGGCAGAAGATAAAATACAGGTGCTCGAAAGCAGGCTGTTTGAAGAACTCGTCCTGGCCCTGCAGGCATTTATTCAACCGGTACAGGAAGATGCGCAGGTATTTGCCCGCATCGACTGCCTCTTGTGCTTTGCACAAAATGCAGTACAATACAAATACCGCCGCCCCAATATCACCGATGGTTTTGACCTGCTGATCAAAGAAGGACGGCACCCGGTAATAGAAAGAGGACTGCCTGCCGGTGAAACGTATGTAGCCAACGACCTGCAGTTAGATAAAGAAAACCAGCAGATCATTATCCTTACCGGTCCCAACATGAGTGGTAAATCCGCCCTGCTACGACAAACAGCCCTCATCACCCTGATGGCACATATGGGCAGTTTTGTACCAGCTACCAGCGCAGACATTGGCCTGACGGATAAAATATTTACCCGCGTAGGCGCTTCTGATAACCTGAGTGGGGGAGAATCTACTTTCATGGTGGAAATGAACGAAACCGCCAGCATCATCAACAGTATCACCGCGCGCAGCCTGGTGATACTCGATGAAATAGGCCGTGGTACCAGCACTTACGATGGTATTTCCATTGCCTGGAGCATTGTGGAATACCTCCACGATATGACGGAGCATCGCCCTAAAACACTGTTTGCTACCCACTATCATGAGTTGAATGAACTGGAAAATAAACATGGCCGGGTGAAGAACTTCCATATCACCAATATGGAATCCGGCAATAAAATCATTTTCCTGCGTAAACTGGCGCCGGGTGGAAGCCGCCACAGCTTTGGTATTCACGTGGCCCGCATGGCAGGGATGCCGCCGGAGCTGATTAACCGTGCCAACGAAGTATTGGCGAACCTGGAAGAAAAACATATTGACGCGCCTTTACAGAAAAATGTAAAACAACTCAATACGCCTTCGCAGAAATTACAGTTGAATATATTTGATGCGCATAGTGATACTTTCAAGGAAATTCGTGAAAAATTGGAAACAGTGGACATTAATCGGTTAACACCAGTAGAGGCCTTGCTGAAGCTCAGTGAGATTAAGAATATGATCGGATAACATCTTTCAGATAATTACAATAAAAAAAGCGTCCCGGAAAATCCGGGACGCTTTTTTTATTGTCTTAACTTATGTGACTATACTATTTCTTATCCCACCAAACACGGCCGGTATATGCATTTACATCATTACCATACTCACCGGTTTTCTGCATATCAGAAATGGCATTTCTCCAGTTCGTCATATTATCAATCGTACCTGGTTGTGGCAATGCCCAACGACGCGGTACCTCCACATTCTGTCCCAAAGAGATGAATGGCTCAAAAGGAAGAATACCTCCAACTTTAGGAACATCAGCTCTTTTCCAGGCACCCCATGCTTCCCATGGAGATTTGTAGTGGTTCAGGAAGTTCTGAATGTTGATTTTCTCCAGTAACACATTTGTGGAACCGGTGAAAGCTACAGCAGGCATACTGATATATGCTTGCACAGCAGTAGGATCCAATGATACATAATCCTGGATCGCTGCCAGTGAACCCATTTTATCATATGCACTCACCGAAGCTGCGATACCTTTTTCGTACCAGGTTTTCGCGTCCTCACCAATCATGCCTCGTACCGAAAGTTCGGATAACATAAAGCACATTTCTGCATAAGTCAGAATTGGTTGTGTGTATTTACCGGCTCCGTTGCCTTCCTGATTCAGGTCGAACAAACGTCTCTGTATGTTAGATACTGTATCGTAGTTTTTTTCAACGGTAGTGCCACCAAAATTAAGTTTATATGTTTTTTTGGCAAACAGCGGGGTATACGCTGCATTAGTACGCTTGTCAGGGCTTGCAGGTAATCCCACATAACGTACGCCATCATAGGTAGCACCAGCAGGTAAAGCTCCACCAGCTTTCAAACTGTCGAAAGCTGCTTTGGTATAACTATTCTTTTCGAAGAACAGCCCCAGGCGTGGATCTTTGTTAGCATTCATGTAGTCTACCATATTCTTTGCCGCTACAATCGGACTGTTAGCCATAGACCAGTTACCACCGCGGGCAAAGTTGGATTCTGCGGAAACAAATTTCCATTCATCATCCAGTCCTGTAAACAGGCCGGCAGCACTTGCCAGCACCTCTTTAGCAATAGGACCTACTTTGTCTGGCGCTCTTTTTATCTGACGCATCGCCAGTTTCAGGCGTAAAACGTTACCCGCTTTGGCCCAATTGGCTGCATTACCGTTATAAAAAATATCACCTGCACCGTAACTCACCTCATTCGGTGATTTCTGCAACAGCGTAGCCAGGGCTGCTTTCAACTCCCCATCCCAAGTGGTAAACAGGGCTTCCTGCGTATCGTATACTGGTGTAAAGGTACCATTGTACCGTGCGCCCCATGCCTGTGTATAAGGAATACTACCATTGGCATCTGATACGCGCCAGGCGGAATACACTTTTATGATTTTGGCAATGGCCACCAGTTCAGCATACTTTGCTTTCTGATCTTCCGGCATTTTGCCCACCATATCTTCAATATCCACCAGGTTACGGCCAATATTGTTATATAATGCAAAATAGAAATTGTTGGTATTGGTTGGATTAAACAATCCCCCAACAGAAGAGGTAGGCGCAGCTGTTACAAACTGCATCCATTGCATCTGATATTGATAGGAATCGTAGAACCAGTCGAAATCACGATCCACAATGCTCTTTACAGATTGTGTAATCAGCAGTTCCGGCGAGGTGTTATCACTGATATTAGGACTTTTATTAAGATCTTCGAAACCTTTAGTACAGGAGCCCAGCATCATACCAGCAAGCACCGCTCCTATCCCCCATTTATTAACAGCTTTCATTTTAATATTTTTTGTTGTTAAACAGCATGATTAGAATCCTACTTGTATAGTTGCTCCCATATTACGGATGAAAGGAACCGCACCATATTCAGAGAATGCAGAGGTCGCGTTATTACGTACTGCTTCAGGATTGATGTGATCAGGCAGGTTATTGAACAGGTAACCCAGGTTACGGCCTACCAGTGATACACGGAGGCTGTTCAATTTCCAGCGTTGTATCATCTGAGTTGGCAGAGAGTACCCGATGGAAACCTCACGCAATGCTACATAAGAAGCATCGAATACGGAAGTCTCACGGATACCGATACCCCAGTCGCCCTGCATGCTATAATATTGATATGGCGTAATCGGAGTAACATAACCTTTGGCATATGCATCCTGATAACTCATTCCATCCAATTGAATACTCTGACCGTCTTTAGTAATGGAAGTTCCTTTCTGGAATACACCATCCGGAATCATACCGTCATCACGTTTAACACCAGAAGCATCTGTATAGGTGATACCGCCATGTGCGGCATCGCGACCAAATTCTGTATTGGCAGTAGTACCACGACCCGTGCCATATTGATGGGAAGCAGAGAAGAAGTCACCACCGATACGGGCCTGTACCAGTACGCCCAATGTCCAGTTTTTATATGTAAAAGTATTAGACAGCCCCAGGTTAAAGTCCGGCATGATGTTACCTACAACCGCATTTCCGCGAACAAATTTGTAAGGCTGATCAGAACCATTCAGTGCTATCAGCGCTTTACCATTTGCGTCACGGGTAAAACCGTAGTCAGTTACCAAGTCACCATAAGAACCACCAACGATCGCCATAGCTCTTACGCCCTGGTCTTCGTTCAACTGGAATTGGGTTATACCCGGTGCGAGTGAAACGATTTTATTTTTATTACGGCTACCATTTAAGTTTACTTCCCATGTGAAGTTTTTGTGTTGAATTGCGGTAGCGTTGATAGCTACTTCAATACCTCTGTTCACCATACTACCTGCATTAATCAAGCGGGAGGTAACACCGGTTTCAGCTGTTGTACCCAGGTTGATGATCTGATTGGTAACATTGGTACGATACCAGGCAAAATCCAACCCAATACGGTTATTGGCAAAACGTATATTGGTACCTAATTCTATCGTGTTAGCGAGAGATGGTCTAAGGAACATGTTAGGTAAAACATCTCCCTTGTATATATTAATCAGCGGCAGATTACTTCCGGTAGAAGCGCCTCTGAAATAATCTGACGTATAATAACCGGTATTAATGGAGTACGGATCTGTATCTCCACCTACACTGGCAAATGACGCACGGAGTTTACCATAACTGATCCACGCAGGCATCTGGTCTTTCAATGTTTGGGTAAATTCCCAGGCGCCACTCACGGATGGGTAGAAGTAAGAATTAGAGGTCTTTCCATTACTTTTCTTTTGATAAGTCAATGCAGAAGACCAGTCATTACGTCCGGTAACATCCAGGAACAGTTCATTGTTGTAGCTGATGCTGGCTGCAAAGAATAGGGAGTTAATACGTTTACGCAACAACGGATCATTACTCACCCTTGCAGCGTTTATGCTATTACTGATATCGTACAGGAATGGCATACGTAAGCCACCATCCGTATAGTTGTTGTATTGTTTACCAATACCACTGTTCCAGGCTTCCGCACCCAGGGTTAAATTACCATCAAACTTCTTACCCAGCTTTGGCGTAATCATTGCCAAACCGGTAAATGTGTATTGTGATTTATTTACTCCTGCCTGTGAATAATAGCCATCACTACCCGAGAAATTGGTGTTTGTACCAGCTTCTTTACGTTCGTCGGCACTTTGTTCGTTACTGAAGTTACCTTTCAATATAAATTTCAGCCAGTCTGTAGTGGTAGCAGTCAGCGCAAAGTTACCCATGAGCAATGTTTCTTTTCTGGTCCAGCTGTTATATGCATTCTGGAAGAAGTAATCAGCACCGGGATGCGTAGCTAAATCAGCACGACCTCCATTAGGAGCAATAAAGTTTTTCTCCTGTCCCCAATAGCTTGGATCATAGTTACGAGGAAAAACATATACCCATTTACGACCAATGTTATAACCGGTATAGTCTCCACCCTGACGATCAGGATTCAATGTTTTACTGGTAGAGTAAGTCATACCAACGTCTGCTGTCAGTACTTTGGATATTACAGAAGATCCACGGAAAGCAAAACTGTTTCTGCCAAAACTATTGTTGGGAGATACACTGTTATTGTCGAGGTGAGAGTAAGACAAACGGAAAGTTCCTTTGTCGCTACCACCTTCCATCGCCACATTTGTATTGAAGTACTTACCTGTCTGGTAAAGCTCTTTCACATTATCCGGACGTGCCACAAACTTAGCTTTAGAGCCATCCAGTAGTGTTACCTCACGACCATCCATTTTAGGGCCAAAGCTAAAGCCACCGGCAGTATTGTCGTAGGTACCATCAAGGCCCTGGCCATAGCTATTCTGCATAGCAATAGGTGAACGGTATACTTTTTCCATCTGGGCGGTCTGGCTAACGTTAACACCTATACCTTTTCTTTGGATTCCCTTTTTAGTGGTGATCAGAATGGCGCCGTTGATAGCACGGGAACCATACAAAGCAGTAGCGGCAGCACCTTTCAACACAGATACGGATTCATAATCGTCCGGATTGAAGTTCTTCAGTACGTTGCCAAAGTTTACATCATTGGCAGATACATCATTTTCAAAAATTACTCCGTCAATAATGAAAATAGGTTGGTCTTTACCTGTTAAGGATTTAGCGCCACGCAATACAATTCGTGGGGCAGCCTGTGGGCCACCTGCAGCAGAGGAGATATCCACACCAGCTACTTTACCCTGCAGCGCAGCTACCGGGTTGATGGAATTGGTTTTAGCCACATCTGCACCTTTTAACTCAGTCACCGCGTAACCAAGTTTACGCGCTTCGCGTTTAATACCGAGTGCGGTAACCACCACTTCGTTCAGATTCTTGTTGTCTTCTTTTAATACAATGTTTACAGTAGACTGTCCATTAACAGCTACTTCCTGGTTGATAAATCCGATATAGGAAAAAACGAGTGTAGCAGTAGGTGCTACCTGGATTTTGAATGTTCCATCGGCGCCTGTGGTAGCACCGTTGGAGGCGTTTTTCTCTTTTACAGTTACGCCTGGCAAAGGCGTTCCTTGTGCATCTTTTACGGCTCCCGTAAAAGTTTTCTTATCCTGCGCCCACGCAGTGATACAGCAGCATAAGAAAAGCAACGTGGTGAGAAGAAGTGATCTTCGCATAGCTTCCTTTTGGTTTAGTGAATTATAACAAGTGAATCAGACACATAAGCAAAAGACACGGAGGTTCCGCTATCATAGTTACCTGCATTGCACAGGTATCCTTATGATAAATACGTGATTTCCGTCCTTAAATAAAAAATGGAATTACTCCATTGGCATTAATTGTTATTTTGACATCTTATTAGTGGTAAAACGTTTTAGCATGCTACCTTAAAAAAAAACTGGTGTATCTCTTCACTTTTCTTTTTCACACCAAGTTTATCATACCCGTCAGAATAATGGTTTCAAACTTAGGGATAATTATGAGAAGTGCAAAAAAGATTTAACAATTTTTTTATTTTCAGTTAACAGCTCGTTAAGAAAGAGAAAATACTATTCTTAGCTATTAAAATAGCATCACAATCTGTGGTAAGTCGCACTGTTAAAAATGCCTTAAAATAAACGTAACGAATACATTTATCGGATCGATTCCGTATGAACAAATACGAAACCTTCAGCCTAAATAACCTGACGAAAACAGCAAATACACCCCTACATCTCTTATCTGTAAAGGATTTACGTCTAATCCCAGTATAAAGAAGTGGCTATCTCCCAAATGAGATAGCCACCTTTTTATTATTAATAACTAAAAATGTTTTTGATTTTAAATGCGCTCAATAGCATTTTTTATGGCTTATCCCACCATACCGGCGTCATAAAAACATCTGGTCCCTGAACCGCATTTGCTGCTTCTATATTCGTTCTGTTCACATCATAATCACTACGTGGGTAACGTAATCTCCGCGGAATTTGCCCGTTGGTTTCATTGTTTTTATAATTCACAGGCGTGAGTACCGGATAACCGCTGCGACGCCAGTTAGCATACGCTTCATACTCATTCAGGAAGGTAGTGATGTAATATTGGGTGTTGATCGCTTCCAGTTTAGCCGCCAAACTACCGGATGCCACGGCTAAAGATTGTGCAGTAGCATAAGCCGTTGCCGTCACATCATTATATACTATACTGCTGGAATATAAACCCCATTGCCAGATACCGGATTTCACACCGCTGATAAAAAAGGGTACCGGGTCACCTGCAATCCAGCCCCTGGCTGCTGCTTCTGCCTTCATCAACTGTACTTCTGAATAGGTGATGAAGATATTGGGAGAATTGGGCTGCGCAATAATTTGCTTAGGCTGCGAATAGTGCGCGATGTTCGCATCTCCTGTAGAACCAATACCATACACCGGATCAGAGGAATTATCATACCCGTTGGGCAACCCTTTCTGATTGGCTGGGGTATCATCTCCACCCGGTGTAGAATCTGCTTTCGGCAATTCGGAGATAATCCTTAGCCGGGGATCTCCTTTCGTTTTGAGCATATTCACAAAGAACCTGGACAGTTTAATCCCCTGGTTCGCTTTACCTGTTTCTGCCCTGCTATTAGGATAAGTACCTATTACGTGACTGTTGGGGTTATCATAATCACCTGGTGCATGCTGAATGTAAAACGCATCTTCATTAGCAGTGAATACCCCACCAGCAATGGCTTTCTGCACCCATTGCCTGGCTGCGGTGGGATCTGTTTTCTTAGATAACCGCATGCCGATACGCAGCATAACAGAATAAGCCAGCTTTTTCCATTGTGATGCGGTTCCACCATAACCGGAGATATCACCGGCTACGTTACTGTTCACATCTATTGCTGCTGCCGCCTGTTCCAGCTCCATTGCCAACCCGGTATAAATAGCGTCCTGGTGGTCGTATTGTGGTAAAAACACAAGGTCCGGATAAGCTCTGTCAGCCTGAGAGTAGGGCACATCTCCGTAAAGATCCGTGAGCCTTTGCAATACAATCACCCGCGCAATTTTCGCAATGGCATTGTAGTTTTTCTGTACAGCATCATTGGCCGTTTGATTCATCAGCGTTGCCAGGATCTTGGTGGCATTCGGATAAAAAGAATTAAAGGCCGCACCGGAATAATCATCGTTGTACAGGTATTTATCTCCCACATAAGTTAAACTCAGGGAAGAAGTATGCTGTACCATAGGGCCACAATAAATAAGATTGGCGCGCCATGCTTCATATTCTCCACCGGAAGTAAATAATAATCCCCTGGTGAGTAAAATGCTCGGGGCTATAATAGGCGCTGCTGTAGGATCTGTATTTATTTGCTCAAAATTTTTGGTACATCCGCTCCATGCCAGCGTACCTGCCATGAGCAGTAACAGTAGTTTATATATTGACTTAGCCATAATCAGTTGATTTAAAATTTCACATTCAGATTTAATCCAAAGCTCCTGGTCTGCGGATAGCCCATTAACTCAGCACCCTGACCAGCACCGTTGCTGTAAGTAGATTCAGGATCTACGTTAGGGATATCTTTGTAAATGATCCACAGGTTGCGGGCTACAAAAGAAAGTGAAGCACCGGTAAAAGGTGATTTACTCATAATGCGTGCAGGCAGACTGTAAGTCAGGATAATCTGACGGAGCTTTATAAAGCTGCCATCGTAAATAAATGGCTCAGCAATATTGAATGCAATATTTTGATAATAGTCCTGTGCAGGAATAACTTTATCCACATATTTGGTAGGATCGGCCGCATCCTGCGCTTTCACGGTTACCCCTCCGCTACGTCCTTCCAATGTATTTTTCTGCAAACCAAAATAGGTAGCGTAGTCGTTGGTACCGGAATATATTTTATTTCCCCAGCGGGCATCCACCAGTATACCGAGCGAGAAATCCCTGTAGGTAAAGTTGTTATTAAAGCCCAGTGTATAAGGCGCCACACCGGTTCCAAAAATGGTGTAGTCACCCTGCAGCGGTTTACCGGCACTGTTGAAGAGAATATTACCCTGCGCATCTCTCCTGAACTTATATCCTTCTATTACACCAAAAGGCTGTCCGGGCACCTGTTGTATGGTTGCGTTAAAAGTACGTACATCTGATACTTTCAATGCTTTCAGCCCGGCTGCGAGTTGTATGACCTCACTTTTGTTGTAAGCGAAGTTAGGGGTGATATCCCAGGTAAAATTTTTAGTGCGTATAGCCGTAGCAGTTATCATTACTTCTACCCCTTTATTACTCACTTTACCCACATTGATGAATGCGGTATTAAAACCGGAAGCATTGGAGATGGTAGTTTGTACAATATCATCTTTGGTAGTACGGGTATAATAAGAGAAGTCTATATTCAGTCTGTTGTCGAACATCCGCGTTTCGAAACCGGCTTCAAAGCTGGTGTTAACATATGGTTTCAGGATGGGATTTGCTACAGCATAAGTACCATCCTGCGCTTTTTTCACATCGGCCACAGGGTAGCTGGTAGTGCCCAGTGATAGTGGATTTTGCACATTGTAAGACAATCTCAAACGGTAAGGATCCGTATCTCCACCCACCTGTGCCCAGGAAGTCCTGATTTTAGCGTAGTTAATCCATTTGGGCATCGTTACTGCATCAGACAATACAAAGCTTAATCCTGCGGAAGGATAGAAGATGCTGTTGCTATTGAGCGGCAATGTGGAAAACCAATCGTTACGACCCGTTAAAGTCAGGTACAGATAGCTTTTGAAGGCCAATTCCGCTGATGCATATACGGAGTTGATCTTCTTTTCAAAGATATCGTTAGTGACTGTTTTTGTTTGCAGATTAGTTTGGTCGTAGAAGAAAGGAATATTGAAAGTATTACCGGTGAGGTACAGTTTATCATTTTTGTTGTGCATCACGTTGGCTCCTACAAAAGCGGTGAGGCGCCAGTCGTCATTAAATTGTTTATCTACCCCCAGCATTACATCGGCATTCAGTTCATAAAAGGTTTGTCGTGTCTGATCGTTGATCTGGCCACCCACATTATAGGCTGTACCGGTTGGCGTAATGGCAAAGTTGCTTCTGTTGTACATATCCGCTCCTATGCGTCCTTTGGCATACAACCATGGGAGGATGTCGTAGCGCAGTTCTGCGGAGTTAATGAATCTGTCTTTTTTATCATTCTGTTCAAAATCATATACGGAAAACCAGGGATTGGTGATATACTGATTTGCATTCCAGTAACGCTCGAAGCCATCTGGGCCCAGTTTACTATCCTTGAGTGTTTGTACAGCCAGACTGGTAGGCAGCATATACAAAGAGAAGTTGGCGTTACCCGGGGAGTCCGATACACGGGGGCGGTTATAGGTACGTTCCCGGATGTACTTGGAATATACATTCAGCGTTAACTTCTTTCCCAGCAGCGCTGATACATTCAGGGAGAGGTTATCTCTTCTGATGCCGGAGTTAGGCAGAATGGCTTCGTTCTTCATATCCGTGGCACCAAAGCGATAATTAATTTTATCGGTACCACCACTCATACCGATGGAATTGGTAAAAGTATATCCGCTTTTATAGAATTTCTTGAAATTATCTTTTACCGCACTATAAGGATGCATTTTGCCATCGAACTGGATCACGGGAGATCCATCGAGTTTGGCACCCCAGCTCATCAGGCCAGTAGAAGTGGCTTCTGCCTGTGTTTGTGGTTTCAGCCCGTTGGTACCCATTCCATAGTCGTATTGCCAGTCGAGGTTATTCACAATAGGCTTGTCGATGGTAATGTTACTGCTGAATTCCACGCCTACGCCTTTTCGTTTGGCGCCGCTTTTAGTGGTGATGAGTATCACGCCGTTGGATGCACGTGAACCGTACAAAGCAGCGGCAGTCCCCCCTTTCAGTACAGACATAGTGGCAATATCATCCGGGTTGATGCTGGAAATACCATCGCCGGCATCAGTGCCGCCGTACTCATTGGCTTGCCCCAGGTTATCATTATTGATAGGAATCCCATCTACCACAATGAGAGGTTGGTTATTTCTGTTTTTATCAATGGAGGTATTTCCTCTCAGGATAATGCGGCTGGATCCTGCAGGGCCGGTGGCCGTGGAGGTAACATTCAAGCCGGCCACTTTACCGGAGAGAGTGTTAGCGATATTGGTAGACCGGGCTTGTGTAAGCTCATCTCCTTTTATTTCAGATACCGCGTATCCCAGGGCTTTCTTTTCCTTGCGGATGCCGAGTGCGGTTACCACTACTTCGCTGAGATTTTTCTCATCCGTTTTCAGGACAACATTGAGGGGACTGTTATTCGCGGGTACTTCCTGCGTAAGATAGCCAAGGTAACGAAAGACCAGTGTACTTCCCGCTGCCACTGTGATGGAAAAGTTACCATCGCCCGAAGTAACGGTGCCTTTCGAAGTTCCTTTCACCAGGATATTTACACCAGTCAGCGGCTGGCCACCTGTGTCAGTTACTTTACCGGTAATAGCCTGTTGCGCCCATGCAGCAGGGGTGGCCAACAGGAATAACACGGCCAGTAAAATAAGGTTAATAGATTTCCGGATCATGCTTAAATGAATAAAGTGAAGAATAGAATTAATGCCATAGCGAGGGAAAACAGGAAATAGAAAGATGGATCGATCATTCTACATGGTCATTTGGTAGTTAGATTGTTTTGGTAATAATATTATTAACACCGTGAAGTAAAAAAGTGTTGCCGGTCAGACATAAAAAAACGCCGGCGTGATGCCAGCGTTTAGAATAAAATATAAAAAGAGATGATTACGTGAGTGAAGAAGATTCTCTGATGATCAGTTCCGGTGCCAGTACAATTTGTTGTGGAGAGGCTGAAGGATGATTCAATTCATTCATCAGTACTTCTACAATATGTTTGCCGATGGCGCCTATGGGTTGTGATACGCAGGTGATAGACGGGCTGTGGAGACGGAAAAGATCATGGTCATCAAATCCTATCAGGCCTATTTCCTTACCTATCTTCCATCCCAGAGAGCGGATACTTTCGATACCGGAAATACCCAGGTAGTTGGTAGCAAAGAAAACGGCGTCGAGATCTTTCACCGAAGTCAGGAATTTTTTTATTTCATTGTTAAAGCTTTCCCTGTCCAGGTCAAATGGCAGGCGTTTCACCAATGATTTATTAAAAGGAATTTTATTGTCTTTGAGTGCGGCTGTAAATCCATCCAGGCGGTCTTTCATTTGTGTTTGCTCGGAGGCGATAGTAACGATGGCAATTTTTTTATAGCCTTGTTTCACCAGGTGAGCAGTAGCATCGTAAGCGCCTTTGAAGTTGTCGAGTACTACATAATGACTGCTTACATGCGGGAAGTAGCGGTCCATGAGTACGATTGGCTTGGCAGCTGTTTGCAACAGTTCTATTTCCTTGTCCAGGTTTTTGGTGGGTGTGATGATGTAACCATCTACCTGCCTGTATTTGAGCACTTCCAGTAAGCCTTTTGCTTTCTCTGTATTATCTTCTGTGCTGCCGTAGAGTACTTTGTAGCCGTACTTGTCGGCCTCGTCTTCCACTACTTTGGCCAGTGAGGCAAAGAAGTTGTTGGCGATATCTTCCACAATGAGACCGATTGTTTTTGTTTTTCCTGTGCGCAGGCCACGGGCAAGCTGGTTAGGCTTATACTTCAGCCGGGTAGCAATTTTCTGTATTTTTTTGCTCACCTGTTCACTGATTCTTTTCTCCTTTGCTTTTCCGTTGAGTACAAAAGATACCGTTGTAGGAGATACACCGGCTTGTTTTGCAATATCTTTAATAGAGATCCCTTTCATAGAAAAAAATGCTACATCGATTTAGCCTGACGTAATTTACAAAATGAACTTGGAAATTACGTTGTTGTACTAATTATTCCAAGGAAGTACTGAAAACTTATTCAAAGCGACCATGTCAGTTTTCTATCACATAAATTGGTTATTTTGGGGAGAATGATATTTTTTTAACCACTTTTTATTAATTTGGCATCATTCATAGGACGATCTCAATACTGCTCACCTGCACACATAAGGTTCCACTTGGTGGGAATAATGGTTATGGTAATAAAGTATAGGACTGCCACAGTAATATAGTAGCTTAAATTAATACATGAATGAAACCCATCCTTATTAAAGTTGGGGCTTTTGCCGATAACCAGATCACCATTATAGAGAGAAGTGATCCTTATTTTAATACACCTTTCCACTTCCATCCGGAATGTGAATTGGTATATGTTACGGAAAGCCACGGGAAGAGAATAGTGGGGGATAGCATCGAAAGCTTTGAAGAAGGCGACATGGTGTTTCTTGGACCGCATATACCACATGTGTGGTATAATGAAGAAGAATATTATAAGGGAGATGACAACCTGAAAGCCAGGTCTGTAGTGATCTATTTCCCTAAAGATATTTTCGGCGAGAAATTTTATGGATTGCCGGAAACAAAGGCGCTCAGTGAGCTTTTCCATCGTGCCCAGCGGGGTATGAAAATTACCGGTGCCACCCATGAGCAGCTGAAGCCGGAAATACTGGCGCTGCCCAGGAAAGAAGGGCTGGACAGGATTATTTC
>NZ_JBFTSK010000026.1:0-99762 GCF_056399985.1 Chitinophaga sp. 01L420 | reverse complement strand
AACTCCTGGTAGTAGCTGAATGATTTCATTTCATAATTGAAGGTGGAAAATCCCCCCTTGCCTGCAAATTCATTTTTTAATGCATCCCGCACCACCTGCCGCATGGCGCTGGAAGAGGCTACCGGAATCACTTTAGACACCTTTTGCGGAGAGGTGGGAATGGATACGGAGACGGTAATGGGTTTGGAATGGCCATAAATTCCTTTCAATATAAAATCAGCTACCGTGCTTCCCTGTATAATAGAACCTGGGTATACATCATTGGAAATAGTAGTGTTGGTAACAAATTCATTCGCATTGAACAGCTCTGTATAAATAGAGGTCGCATTGTTAACACCATTTGTAAACCTGATACCTGTAGGCTCAATGCCTGCAATTGTTCCGGGAGCACCGTTCAACTTACGATGATTCAATACAGACTCTGGTGTCAGCAACACGTCGGCATTTTTTCCGGGAATTTTAACATCTACTTTTACAACGGGTGGCACAAACTTAGGCAACGCGGCAAGACCTTTGCCTCCGGGCGTTGTCACATCTGTGAGCTCTTTCCGGGCGCAGCTGCAACATAACAACAATGCGAGGACGCTGGCAATTATTCTTACGCGCTGGAATGGATATATTTTTGCGAAGCCGGGCTGCCCAAAAAGGAATAATGATTTAATCATAGAAGGGTTTATTTTACATATCGTGCAGGAGATCCTGTACCGCGCATAGCGGGCGGTACAGGATATACACTGCATGATTGTACACTGTATTAGTATGGCAGATTAAGTTGGAAAGTGGTGGCATAAGGCGTAAAATCACTCAGATAACGCAGGTTAAATGAAATAGGCACGCCTGGTCTTTCAGGTGAAAATTTTCCTCCGTTCAGGATCAGGTCCCTGAAACCGGCGAAACCATCTACCACCTTCACCGCATCCGTACCATCGGCACCAATGATGTATGCTTTGATGGTAGCTGCATCCAGCAGGTGCTGCTGATCAGATGTAACTCCTGCACCACCACCTACAACACCAAAATTAAAGGTGGCTTTAACCGCAAAATTTACCGCATCGTAGCTGGAATCAGATTCTATAGTCATAACACCCAGGCGGCCAAAGTTCACGTTACTTACTATCAATGGAGCATAGGTGCCATATACTGCAGGGGTAATTGGTCCGTCTACCAGCATACCATCTGCTGGTGGATCCATGCTGATCGTGTAGTTTTTCTGTACAAACATGGCTCTTATCCTGGTTTTCCTTGTGCTTTGGGTAATGGAGTCACTGATAGAAAGACTAAACAATTTACCTACGTTTACGTTAGCACCAAATGACAGCTTAAGTTCATTGTAACTATAAAAACGTTGCATGTCAAACGTGAATGAGGCGATCTGTTCTCCGGTACCCTGTTTCAGGGCCTTTCTGAGGAATGCCTTCTGTGCTACCTGGGAAGGTATTGCAATGGAATCACTGATAAAATCAGTGGGAAAATCAGCATATACAGAAATAGGTCTTCTTTTTACACCGGGTCCGGCGACCAGTCGCAGACTCATATCATTAATGCTGTTGCCATAAAAAATGCCGCCAATAAATACGTTGGTTCTGTCCTGTGTAGTCAGTGCCGGTATTTCATCTGATGAAAGGAACAAGGTTCTTCCTCCCCCGTTCTGTTTGGAACTATCGATACTGGTGCCGTTCTGCTTGGCCTGGTTGAGGATACTTTTAAGCAGATCTGGTGTTTGTATGCCGATAGGGATGATCTCATTGGGATACTTGGGGAAATTTTTAAACTGATTATCTGTTTTCCCGGTCTGGGGATCTACCTGGGCTACTTTATCCTGGTTTTTCGTACAGGAGAACAGTAACAGGGATACGCTACAAAAGAGTACTAGTACTTGTTTTTTCATAAAATTTTATTTGTTAAATAGTAATGACGGGTAATGCCTGCACAGAATGTATCTTCTGCCAGCGATCAGATGTTGATAAGGGCTTTAATAGATGGCGTGATCTACAGTCAGATTACTCTTTTTTATAGGTCAACAACGTCCAAAAAGGGTTAAAGAATGTATCTATTGTTTCTTATATCCAAACAGTGTTTTTTAATGCTCGTAATAACAGTACCTCTTTAGCTGGCATAGGTTATTCACAGTATCATTTTAAATATCCCATTTAAATTATCTCCTGGAAATAGGCTATAAAACTTAAGGATGCAACAGTTTTACTATCAGCTATAACAGCTTGCGCTACGTTAACCAGGTTTTCAAATGCGCTCAATCCCGTGAAATATTTTAATCCTCCTGTATAGACAAATTGCATATGAAAGAAAAAATATTGACAGCCATAGGATACTAAACGTTATACAATTATCGTGACCATAATTTTTTCGAAGTGCTTTTCATATTGGGAAAGGTTAGATCAACAAATTTTTATTGGCAATAAAACTCGTGTTCTTTTTTCGTATTAAAAAAGCCCAATTTGTATACGCGGCATTTATTTGATAAGTGCGGGATTAATATTTATACCTGTTATTGCTCCGGGCAAAAGTTGCCTTTAAAGGACTAAAGCAGGGAGGGATTCCCTTTATTACCGGCGATGTGGGCACAAGGACTCACCCGGTTAAATTTTAACCTGATATCTGTATGCGTAAATCTATGGGCTGATTTGGGGGTAGTTACTATCAGAACCTGAATCGGCTGAGAAATTCCGCTTTTCTCCGTAGTGAGATCTCAACGGTTCTACCGTTAATCATCTCTACATATCCACTTTTACCCGGATGATGCCGGACAATATGATTCAGATTAACCAGGTAGGTATCATGAATCCGGCAAAAATCCCGGGCCGGCAGCGCTGTTTCATATTTCTTAAGATTACCGGTTACCAGCAGGCTCTTCCCGTTGATAAACTCAAAACGGGTATATGCCCCATCGGCTTCACAAAGAATAATGTCTGCAATAGTATGAAAGAAGGCTCCCTGTTGCGTGCGTAGAACAATCCTCGATGTTTCTTTTTCACTTACCTGCTGTAAGAGATTATCCAGCCGGGTATTGATATCCTGTATGCCCAGTCTCGTACTTACTTTCTGGATAGATTGCTTAAGTTCTTCAATATCTACTGGTTTAAGCAGATAATCCAATGCATTATACCGGAAAGCCTTTACCGCATAGGTATCAAAAGCCGTTACAAAAATGACCTCAAAGTTTACCGGCATAATCTGTTTCAACAAATCAAATGCATTTCCCCTCGGCATTTCAATATCCAGAAAAAGCAGTTGAGGGGAGTGTTCATGGATAAGCCCAAGCGCATCTGCTATATTGGTAGCACTACCCGCAACATGCACCTGCGGGCAATAAAGGTGAATCATCTTACTCAGGATGGAAATATTCCTGGGCTCATCATCTACAATAATACAGGTTATCATAAAACACTTTTTATAAGGTAATAAGGGGTAACTGGATAGTGACCCTGGTACCGGATACACCCTGGTCGCCTGTGATGTCTGCGATATCAATAACAATTGGGGAATCCAGGTCTCTGCTCAACAAATGAATCCTTTCTGCCGTTAACTGCATCCCTCTTGACTGGTAAGTGATATGCTGAGCGCTTCTTAATGCCTTCGCTGCTGTTCTGCCTATTCCATTGTCGGCTACAATACAGATAATATACTGGTCCGTTTTTTCAAAGGAAATGTCTATCTGACCATTTCCCTCTTCTTTATATTGAATCCCATGACGAATGGCATTTTCTATATAAGGCTGCAGCATCATACTGGGTATGCGGGTACGATAAGTATCCAATTCATCATCTATGTGAAAAGAGTAATGGAAAGTATTCTCAAAACGCAGCTGCTCAAGATTAAGATAGTTTGCCAGATAAGAGATCTCATCGGAAATGGGGATCATCGTTTGTAACGAGTTGTCGAGTGTTTGACGGATCAAAGATGCAAAGCTGCTGAGATATTTGTTGGTGCTGATAATGTCGTTATCAAGAATATACTCCTGTACTGCATGCAGACAGTTGAAAATAAAATGAGGGTTCATCTGTGCACGCAAGGCTTTCTGCTCCAGCTCATGTAATCTTTGTTCCATCCGTCCTTTGGCGGCAAGCCGTCGGTTGTATATCTTATTCCGCTGCGTAACGATCCCCCAGGTAATAAAAATAATCAGTCCGATAGTGACACAAATAAACCATCCCTCCTGCCAGAATGGAGGGATCACCTTCAGTGGAATATGGATCGTTTTGCTCCTTACATTAAACTTATTAACAGCAAACAGTTCCAGCAGATAGTCGCCCGGAGGCAGAGAAATAAACTCCAGAAAATTCTGACGCGTCATTCTCCAGGCAGTATCGGGTCGGGTTAAACGGTAGTAGTACCTGACAGCACCCTCCGATTTAAAGGAAATAGCTGTAAAGTCAACACGTATCAGGGTATTCCTGTAGTTTAACCTTGATAATGCTTTGTCGTTCACAGTTTGCCCGTTGGAGGAGATGTTGAGCACCTTTAGATCACATTGAGAGAAAAATGTAGTTTTCTTCTTGTTAAAGAAAGTCAGCCCTTCCGCTGTTCCTGCATATACAGTGTCTCCTTTTACAACCACCGCATTGATAAACCCGTTAATAAGGCCATCAGCCGTAGTGTAGTTAGTCAACTGTATACTATCCTGATGGAATGTCAATTGATCCAAACCCTTATCTGTTCCTACCCAAAGCTCTCCTCCGGCATCGGGAACCATGCACTGGCAGTCATTACTGCTTAGGCCATTACTAACATCAAGATGCCACACAACGTGATTACCTTTTAAACCAACGATACCGGCACCGGCTGTAGCCACCCATAAGGTGCCGTCTGTATTTGTGCAGATAGCCGAAATCCGGTTGCGTAAATTAGGATGTATATTACCCAGATAAGTGGTGACATTATCACGATTGATCATATAAAGTCCATTCGGTGTGCCAAAGTAAATACTATCCTGCCGTATGTACACGGTGGTTGTCCGTCCTTTGTACCGCATCGAATAGTCCAGCGAATGGGGGGTGTTGAACTGGAGTAATCCACAGGAAGCTGCAGCCAGTATCGTACCATCGGCTTTTACCGCTATCTTTTTTATAGATAAATTTACATTCGTATGTAAGAAGCGGCCCGACTTGCTGCGATAATAAAGTTGGTCATCACTGGTCAGCAACAACCCATCTTTATTTTCCATGATGAAGGAAATATGTTTATCAAAATATCTGGATACCTCTTTGCTGATCTTTAATCCCTGCTGTAGCCCTAACTTCAGACAGGAGTTATCGGTGCCTGCCAGCAAATTATCCCCATTATCCCATAATGTATAAACTCTCAGCGGCTTCATACCGGAGACATAACGGAGACTCTTGAATTGCGTTGAGCGCAACCGGAACACGCCATTATTTAATGTAGAAAACCAGGTATTACCTTCCCTGTCGGTATAACAGTCGCTCACATTCTCATCGGGTAGAAAGTGGTCTATCTCCTGTGAGCGCCGGATATTCAGCAGCGTACATCCTTTAGGCGTATTCAGATAAACAACAGAATCATTCAACATCCGGAAACTATTGATCCCCCGTACATTATATTGGTAAACGGATTTACCGGCCAGCATATGGAAACGGTTAGTAGTTTGCCAGTATATAGCCGAATCCCTCATCACCAATTGCTGCACGTCAACTTTACTGAAGCCGGACAGATAAGTCAATTTCCCTTTGGCAAGTCCATAGATACGATTAGGCACCAGTGCTCTTACATTACCAGTGCTATCTGATGTCATGTACTGCACATACGGGTAAAGCAGCGGTTCATTATTATAGGAAACGACTTTGTCTTCAGCGGTTAAGGCATATAACTCGTGCAGGCTGGATAGCATGATATTATGCTCTTTATCCTCCGTAATACTATGAACCATGGCAGTAAAAGCCATCTTGCCCAGCACCGTATCCTGCAGCTGATTATGTATTTTTCCTTTATAATAGTAAGAGATGGTGTTCTTGAATGGCACAAACCATACCCGGCCTTTTGTATCAGCATATATATGAATAATGGTATTATCCGGCAATCCGTCACTGATCGTAAAGTTCCTGAATGACGTGCCATCGAAGCGACTGACCCCGGTTTCCGTAATAAACCACATAAAGCCGTCTTTATCCTGGGCCATAGAATACACGATGTTACCTGCCAGGCCCTGCTCAATCTTATATTGTGTATAATTGTAAGCTTGCGCTGATAAATCGGCAGTCTGGAATAATAGTACTGATAACAGAATTGTTTTGGCCAGAATAGAATAATAAATAGATTTCATTATCGCCTTATTTTAACTGCTGACGCCCTTTCTCCAGGTTACAATAAATCTTACCACCTGCCGGCGGATATAAAAACACTATCATCCTTCTGAATACTATCTTCGTGGAACCTTACCGGCTATCATGGGCTTGCTCATAAACGCTATGCGTATATTATTTTCAAATTGTAAAAATCCTGATAAAAATATCTCTTCCGGCAATGAACACGTCATTTACCCATGCAACATAAGTAGGAGAAAAACCAGCTTGTTTATTTTTGATTTACTTTACTGATGTCAACGTGGGTAAAATTGGGAGCTTTATCCAACTGGCTGATATCTTTTTCTGACATACAATGCGTGCGATTACTGTATAATACAGCAGCAATACAACTTTCTAAAGTGCTCTTTCATAGAATTTTGTTTTAGATATCGGGCTAAAAAAACTAATCACAAGACGTCATTGTCTATATTATTTTGTAACAGTTACAATTAATCAGGATTCCAAATAGCGCTGGAATCTCGATCAGGATTGTACGGGTTAAAATTCAGGCTCTTCTCAAAGCAGACGTATTTCAAATATACATTAAAAAAACATTTCGTTGATAAAAATGAAAAGTTTAATCTTTCCTCCTATTAACGTACCGGAAAATCGGAAAACACACTTTTTAACTACCACCTGCATCATAATACCGTTCAACCTTTATTAGGGTTAAAATAACCATATCATGTAATACTTTTGCGATAACACCTCTAATTCACGCAACAATGAATATAAAAGCACTGCTTGTTGGCATCAACATATATCTCTTGTCGCCATTCCATTTATCTGCGCAGACAACATTCATCCAATTCCGGGAAGAATTTGTAAACGGCTACAATGCACTGAACATCCCCTCCCTGGAGTTAAGCTATGTAAGCGGCTTTCAGCACATCCAGTCGGCTGATAGCATTCAGCAACAAATCATCTTCTTCAAATCGGCACAAGCCACGCTGGGCGGTTATGATGCCCGCAAATTAAATCAGGCTGAAAAAATGCAGTACGATTTAGTGAAATATGAAGCCAGCCTAAACCTGCAAAGACTGGCACTGGAAGCTGAATGGGTTAAAAATCCGGCGGCGGACATTCCGGCAAACGGTATTATAAATATTTCCAATGGTAAGCAGTGGTATGCCTATCTATTAAAACGATGGGTGAGTGATGAGGTCACGCCGGATCAGATTTATCAGTTTGGACTAGCCGCATTGGCAGGCGTAAAAAAACACATCGAAGACATACGCAAAGAAACAGGAATGAGTGAAGATGCATTCTATACCCATTTAAATGACAGCTCTTTCTTCATAAACGATCCGGTTGAAATACAGCGGCGGTTTGAACAAATAAAGAATACCGTATACACTAACCTCCATCAGCTTTTTAACCTCACCACCTTTCCCGAGCTTAAAATAGAAAAGGGAACCAATAAGGCGCTGGTGCAAACACCAGGCTACTACGACAATAATACTTTCTATTATAACCTATTTGACAAGCCTTATAACAAACGGCAGTTCGACTGGCTTTTTCTGCATGAGGCAGTACCTGGCCACCACTATCAGCATTCTTTAATCGATGCCTTCACCGACACCGCCTCTCTTCAACAAATGTTCTTCTACTCCGGATTCCTTGAAGGCTGGGGGGCATATGCCGAAAGCCTGGGTAAAGACCTGGGCTTATACCAAACACCTTATGATGAACTGGGCAGATGGGAATGGGATATTGTAAGATCGGTACGTGTTCCCCTCGATGTAGCCTTAAACTATTACGGCTGGACTGACCAGCAAGCCCTTGACTTCTGGAAGAAAAATATTCGTGGGCAAGATGCTATTGCGATGCGGGAAATAGCCAGGATGCGCCGCTGGCCTGCACAGGTAGTAACTTACAAATACGGCGTTGCGCAGATATTGCAATGGAAAGCAGCCTTACAGAAAAAGCAGGGCGCTCATTTCAGCATCAAAGACTTTCATGACCGGGTACTGAATCATGGATCACTGCCGCTGTGGATGATGAGAGATATTGTATTAAAAGATTAGGGTAATACTTTAATAAACGGCTGGATGCCCGGGGTCATAAATACTTTCAGTTCCCCATTTGCGTTCAGGTAAATCAAATAAGCATCGAGGTTGGTATGTTGCGCCAGGAAGCGTTTCGTGGCTTCCAGTCCCATCACCATAAACGCCGTATCATATCCGTCTGCGGTAATGGCGTCATCTGCAAAAACGGTCACGCTGAGTAAGTCCGCCGGTGCCGTTAACCCTGTAGCGGGATTAATAATATGCCCGAAGGTATGACCGCCCTGCTGGTAATAGTCGCGGTAATTACCGGCGGTGGTAGCGGCTTTGTTGATTAGCTGCACGGTAGATGATCTGGCGGCGGGATGCAGGGGATTGTCGATGGCTATCGTCCACGCTGCACCATTTTTCCGGCCTTTACAGCGCACTTCTCCTCCTATCTCCACCATGTAGTCGGATATGCCGCTACGCTCCAGTAATGCGGCTAAAACATCCACGCTATAGCCTTGTGCTATACCATCGAAATCGAGGCGTACCTGGTCTTTTAATTTATGTACACTGTTTTCATCAAACTCAATTTTAGTGAAGCCTACATATTGCAACAGGGAATCTGTTTTCTCCCACCAGGGGAGGCCTGTTTTTTTGCCGGCCCGGTAAGCTGCTGTAAGTGGCATCACGGTGGGATCGAAAGCGCCGTTGGTAGCGGTGTAGATTTCCGCCGACTTTTTAAGTACCGGGTAAAACCAGGGCGACTGAAACGCCCAGGTAGTGGATTTATTGAACAACGAAATTTCTGAATCGGGACGGTAGATAGATAAACACTGGTCTATTTCCTGCAGGGTGCTGTCGATAGCGGTTTGCAGGTAGGGTTGTGGTATAGCTGTATACATCACATGCCAGGTGGTGCCCTGTGCGGTGCCTTCCAGGCTCACCACCTGGCTGTGAAATAATAAGAAAAAGAGGTACATCATCATTCCTGCAATAATTGCATTAACTCCGGCAAATGATCTTTATACACATCTCTGGGACTGCTGTGATATTTCTGTGCCACAAAAGCCGCAAAGCCTACTACTTCTCCCATCATGCCGCAGGTACGCATTACACGGGTGCTGCCAAAGGCTACGTGGGTAGTGCTGATGTTTCTGCCCGCCATAAATAAGTTGGGAATATTACGGGAGTAGAGGCAACGGTAAGGAATGGTGTAAGGTGCTACCCTGATATGTTTGGTGCCGGCAAAAAATTCCTGTCCCTCAAAATACTGGCTGTTTTTAGGATCCGGGAAATGCAGGTCAATGGTCCAGGTGGCAGTCACCGCGCCGTCAGGGTACATCTTACCTTCTTGTATATCCATCTGGTCCAGCACATGATCTCCGATGATACGTCTGGATTCTCTTTTGCCACCGATATAGGCTACCCAGGCCAATTCCTGTTTGGCGTATTTTTCCGGTTTATTATTTTTAAGCCAGGACCAGTTACCGTATATGGCACGGAGATTATGATCGCGTATTTTTTCTGCATCGGTGATGGTATTAAAGTTACCGAAGCCGGTTTCCCATTCCCAGTCGGCTTTGTAGCTGTCGATATGATACTCATCCGAAAACTGCATAGCCCAGGGCGTGGCGGGAAAGGTGGTGGCACTGTCTACTGCCACAGAGGCCCATAGGTTAGAGGTGCCCAATGTAAAGCTGTCGGGCTTTTCCGCAGCAAGTGATTCTTTTGTTTCTGCTTTGCTTTCGCGTCCCATCCGGAATTCTGCACCTGCCAGGTAGCCAACGGTACCATCGCCGGTACAATCAGAAAAATAGGTGCCGGCAAATCTTGTTTCCTGGTTGGTGGCAATATCACGGCCAACCACCGCGACGATGCGATCGTTTTCTTTTTCTACTTTGTACACATATGTGTTCAGAAACAGACGGAGATTTTTCTCTGCTTTTACGATGGCGATCTTCCGTGCATCACCGTATTCTTTCGCATCCGGGTTACCGTTGCCGGGGTCGCCGTTATCCATCTCTCTTACTATTCTGCCGAGTTTGGGATAGTGATTCTTATCGATGTCGCCCATCAGGTGCACCCTTATTTCAGAGCTGTTGTTGCCACCCAGCACCGGACGATCCTGTATGAGTGCTACTTTCAGTCCCATGCGGGAAGCAGAAATAGCGGCGCAGGTGCCGGCAATGCCACCCCCCACTACTACCAGGTCGTATTGACCACCATCATTCGGTGCGGCAGTGGTATGTAACAGTTTTCTGCGCAAAGCACCCAGGGTAGCCAGCTCATTCGGTGGCGTATATTTAGCTACAGTAGTAAACAACAGGGCATCACATCTGCCGTTAAAACCTGTCAGGTCCTGCAGGGATAATTTCACCTGCTCAGTGGTAATGTTCACCACTCCCCCATCATACCATTTCCACTGATCATTGCCGCTTTCACCAAACACGGGGGTCAACGGTGTATCGTTCACGGATACACGAAATTTACCCGGACCTTTTGGAAACGGCGCCCAGTCTTTGGTCCGTACCCATACATGATATTTCCCTTTGGCTGGAAAGGTAACGGTGGTCTCCGCATTCTTTACCGGCCTGCCCATACCATGTGCCATCAGGTAAGAAGACCCCATCACGGCAAATGACTGCTGGTCAATTACCCAGCCGCCTTTGTTGGCGAAAGATTCTGTTTCCACAAAAACAGGGTCCTGTGCATGCAAACTTAGCGTACAGCAACAGAGCACGATGAGTTGCCACCATATTTTTCTACTGGTTAATTTGTTTTTCATAATTATACATCAGCTTTTTAACGTACTTATTTACTGGTTTTCGTTGCTGCAACAACGTGTAAATACTTGCAGCCTGCTCCGCGTCTGCAGCGGTTAACTGCTCCGCGAGTTGCGGTAATGGCAGCGCGGGCGCCTGCTGCAGCAATGCGAGGATAAGCCCCGACTGTTCTACATTGGTAGTGCTTAACGTGGTAATTAATTTTTTGATCAGCTCCGGCTGCAGTGGAATTGTTTTCAGTTTATGGAGGATGGTGATTTGCGCCGGGTAAGCAGCCGCCGTGTAGACTTGCCACAACCAACGCTGTTGTTTTTTCCCGGTGAGAAAACCGGGGTGCACCTGTTGTAATATATACCGTGCAATGAAAATATTTTTTCCGGAGATAATGTTCCGGATATCCGCTTCAAAGCCAGGAGTGATTACCCCTTTCTTATCCATCACTTTATCTGCTGCCCAATACTGGTATTGATAATTTCCGGAAGATAAAAACCGATGCAACAGCTGTTGACTGTTATACGTTGCTGTGATGCGCGCTATTTCGTCGATCACCACCCCGTGCGCCATATGCCAGAGGGTATAACAGGTGTATACTGCACCGGGTATCACTTCATTTTTGATCGTCTTTAAAGTGGCACCGGTTCTGGCATCCACAGAGTCGGCCAGGTTTTCTGTACCGGGTACTATCAGGTCTGTTATTTTTAAATCTGATAGCAGCGAGTTAGATTTAGTAAGAATTTCCTGTAGTTTTTCATAGTCCGTTTGTTTAAAAACCTTATGATCTAATTTCGTCAACGCTTCTTTTGCCGGCAGATCATAACGGATATAATTTCCCAGCAGGTCCCAATAAAAGTTGATGAACACCGGTTTGCATTCTCCTGTATAGCAAACCGGTGTAAAAATATTCCTGAAATAATACAATGGCTGCCCTGCTTTGTCCAGCGCCAGCTGTAACGAATAAGTGGTGCTGTCGTTTTCACGGATGGTAAATATCCGCTGACGGGTGGCTGGTGATAATAAAGCGCGGTTATGCAGCACGTCATGGATATTGGTGGTATCTATGACACCGGTAGTATCCACACGGGGAGCCATGCCATGTACCACATGAGCGCCTGTTAACAACAAAGCTGCGAGCGTATATTTCATTTGTTTACTTGTATTCTAAAAGTGCCGTTGCTTTACAATCTTTATCGCTGCTAAAACGAATCCACCTGGCCTGGAAACCTTTGGGAAACTGGTAGTTAAACGTTTCCCCGGGAGCTACCGTCACTGTTTTATAAGGCATCCAGACGCCGTTACCAACAGGGTCTGTTTCGATGGTGAAGCTGATCTTCGTTTTGGCATCATGCGAAAGTTGCAGGCTGCGGTTATCATAAAAACCGATGAGATACGGATCGGAAGGCTGCGCAGCGGTAACCGCTGTATGCTGCCATGGTCCGCCATGTCCGGTGGGCCGGCCCATTTGCCACAGGTCATCAATCGCACCTGCCCAAACGGCCGCTTTTTTATCATCGGATACAATGATGTGTTCACCGGCCTTTGCGGCCGGATCAATACCCGTCATGATCAGCATACCTCTGTAGGCTGCGTAATCATTGATGCGGAAATGATGAGAAGAAACCGGTCTTATTTTCGCATAGCCGTCTGCGTTTTCCGCAGGCAATTCATAAAAAGTGCCGTGGCAGTTAAACAGGTCTCTTTCTGTGGATACCTCCCTGCAAATACGCAAGGCCGCTTTACCCGTAAGGGCGGTGTAAGCGGCATCACCTAAAGGCAGTCGCCAGCGCCGGCCTTTATCATCTACTATCAGCACAGAAGACACTTCTATATTTACCGCCTGCTGAGGGATCGCAAATTTTTGCTGAATAAAAGCAGCCGTAGTGGCGTCGTCTTTCTGCTGCAATTGCATATTTGCATTCAGTTCATAATAACCAATGTCAGTGGCATCGCCATTATTATACGTGCGTGCAGCCACGCCCAATGCGCGGCGGTCGTTGCCGAGTCCGTACAACAAACCTCCTTTTACATTGGCCGTAGTAACTTTACTGAGTCCATTAAAAATAGGCGCTGCCACCGTGTTACGATGATCATTGGCGGTGAAGGAGAAATGCGCAGTAGCGACTACGGAGGTACCCGCCGTTACGCGGATCCACTCTCCCGGCATGTTTTCCGGGAAAATAACTTCCGCTGCCTGTCCGGGAGCTACGGTCACGGTTTGCGCGGTGACCCAGTTACTGTTGCCGCTGTTATCTGTTTCAAAAGTAAATACTACGGGTTGTGTGCCGTTATGCTGTATGCGCGCACTGCGTTGTGGCCAGCCGGCAAATAAAAACGGTTCTGAAGCTACGCCCGCTTTCACCGCTTCCTTCAGCCATACGGCTCCTTCGGCAGTATTAGGGCCCAGTTGATCAGGTTGCTGCAACCCTGTAAACCACAGGTTGGAATTGGATTGGCCCGGTCCTTCTATATTTCCTTTGGCGCTGCGCTTGTTGAGAAATTCTTTCTGTGCGGCATCATCGCAACCAAATACCAGCTGATCCTGCCAGCGGGTATAGTCACCTATCACTTTCAGGTACGCACTACGGGGACGGATACCGGCCGTATGTCCGCTCGCAAAAGTGGCCGGGAACTTCCAAAACAGACCGTGCATGGTCATGAGATAATCCGGTTGTGCCGCAGTACCTACATTGCGGATGCGGGGCCATTCCGTATTCCATCCGTGGGCGCCATCGTAGGTATGACTGGCCTTAGGCAAACGAAAGAACTTCCAGGTTCCCTGATCTCTTAAGCCCAGCAACAACGATTTATGATCCCAGCCCGTAGCCCATATGGGATCGGTAGCCGGATTTTTGTTTCCGGAGATGCCACCCGGACCGGTGATTTCCACAAACTGATTCCGGCGCACTACTTTCCAGTCTTTCCCATTCCATTCAGATAAGGAGCCGGCTTCAATATCAAAATCTGTGAGTGCTTTAGGGCCAGGTTCACCGTTGTTGGAATAAATCAATACGCCCTGGCCGGAATATAGCCCCTTGCCATGCGCTCCCGGTAATAAGGCGGAAGGAGTGTTGGCAGTGGTGTCGGCGTTTTTTTTGTTCTTTACATTCCCATCTTCATACAATAGCGTAGGTTGCAGGGTATGTACATCTACTTCATAAAAACCTTCTTCCATGGTACCATAATATATTTTACCAGCGGGATCCGTAAGATGACGTGCATTGCCCGTATGCCGCCCCGGCATGGCCGTATAGGGAATTACCCGTACTACGCCCTTATCGCTGATAGCATATGGTCCGATAAATAACTGGTTACTCTCCGGATGGATCATACGATTTGCGGGGGTACCGCCAATACTTTCCCGTCGTACGATTTGTTGCAGGTCCGGTGTTACTTCATAGAGCTTATCTGTTGACCCGAAAGGCATATGCGGACCATAAGTAATGACCCATAGTTTGCCGGCCCAGGGCACTACTGCCCCGGTACCGCATTCTCCTTCTTTATTGTACATGGCCAGCTGCGGGTAAATGCCGCTGTAAGCACGGGGTTTACCCACTTGTGCATCGGCCGTATTATGATTGCAGGCGCCGCTCAACAACCCCATGATGATACTCCAAGCTGCCAGATGTTTACTTCTTTTCATATATGCTTAATAGTTAGGATTCTGTTTCAGGTGACTGGTGAGTACTTCATTTGATGGAATAGGCCAGAGGTATTGACGGGTGGCGTCAAACTTGCGTACTGTAATTTGTTTCACCAGTCCGGCGCTATACATTGGTGTAAAATCAGCGATGCCATCTGCATCCAGTACAGGTGTTTGCGGGAAAAACCATAGTCCCGGCTTCACTACTTTCGCGCGCAGGTCAGCAGGATCCAGCAAGCCATAGTTGGCTTTATTCAGTACTTTCTCTGCGAGGCGCCAGCGGATAATATCCATGTAGCGCACACCTTCCAGGGCAAATTCCATCCGTCTTTCTGTACGGATAATTTTAGTGAGCGCGGTTTTATCAGTGGTAGTCACCGCCGGGTAAGCAGCTGTATTCGTATAGGCGGTGCCATATGCGCGGGCTCTTACTTTGTTAATAGCATCGAGCACCGACTGATCTATTTCACCCAACGCTGTTTTAGCTTCTGCATACATCAGCAATACATCCGCAAAACGGATAATAATGTTATCCGGTTCTACATTCCAGGAGTTGAGCAGCCAGTCGCCATCAATTCCTTTCTTCCACAACAAACCATTGAAGGAAGCATACTGCGCAATGGAGCGGGTATCTTTATTCTCTACATATTTGTTGTCCGATACTTTCAATACCGTTACAGAATCCGGATGCGGCTGAAATACGTAGCCCAGGTGTGGTGTCTGGAATTCCACGATGGTAGCCGTACACCGGGGATCGCGGTTATCGAATGGGCGGCGTGGATTAAACAGCGGTGACTGATCAATCGGCAATCCATCTTTGCAAAGGAAAGCACAGAACAGGTCCCAGGAAGGATCTTTCGCAGCCCAGCCACCGGCATTGCGCGTTACAAAATTCTGGCAATCTCCCATGGTTACCTTCAGCGTAACTGATCTGGGGAAACCCAATACCGTTTCCGTGGAGTTCTTTGTTTTGGATAAAAAGAGATTACTGTAATTATCGTGGAGTTGATAAACATTGAGATCCATACAGGCTTTGGCAGCTGTTTTTGCCGTAGCCCAGTCGCCCATGTACAGGGCAGTACGTGCCTTCATGGCCAGCGCGGCACCTTTGGTGGCGCGTTTCAGATCTCCGCTGCCAACGGTCGTTTTCAAGGCGGCGGCAGCGATGTCAAAGTCGGCATAAATTTTTTGCAGCACTTCCTGCTTGTCCATTTGCTTCATCTGCAATGCCTGTTCTATATCCAGAATCGAATCCGTATAGATGATGTTGCCATAGTGCGATAACAGTCGGGAATACTGGCAGGCTCTTACAAACCGGGCTTCTGCAGAATAACTGTTGATCTGATCGGGCGACAATACTTTGGCGGCACGCGAAATGTTGCTTAAGATATTATTGGTCCTGGCGATGGCTTTATAGGTTTTGGTCCACCAGTCTTTGACAAAGGCAGTTTCCCCATTGATAGTAGCGCCGGTGACTTCTGTTGTTGCATCGCGGTACATCCAGTCATCCGTCCACTCATCGCTGTCTTTCAACCAGAAATCCGATTTATACAATCCGTTGAGTGACATTTCAATTTCTTCCGGTGTGGAGTTCCATGTTTCGCTGGATCCATCCGACAGCGGATGCAGGTCCAGTGAGCCACAGGAGGTCATCAACAAGCCGGCTATGATTATAATGGTAAGTTGCTTCATGATCGTGGAATTTTAGAATTTAACGGATGCGCCAAAAACATAACTGGTGGTAATAGGATAACCGAGTCCACCTTGTTCCGGATCCCATCCTTTGGGAAAATGATGCAGCGAAAACAGGTCGCTAACGCTGGCGTATAAACGAATACCCTGTATATGCATTTTTTTCACCAGGTTGTTGGGCATCGTGTAGCCCACATTAATATTTTTCAACCGGAAGTAAGCGCCGCTAACAATCCAGAAGTCAGACATGGCATAGTTATTCCCGGCCGAAGTATTGGTGTAGCGGGGATACTGTGCTGCTTTATTTTGCTCGGGTGTATTATACTTACTCCAGGAATGGCCGTCCAGGATAGCCGGGAAAGTGCCATAATTTTCCCGCAGTGGCTGTACCATATCTGTGGTGAGTCTGGAATTTTGTTTGCCTACCCCCTGCATGGTCACACCCAGGTCCCAGTTTTTATATCCCATCTGAACAGATGCCCCATAGATGTACCTTGGCAATGAGCCGCCCAGCGGTACCCGGTCATATTCAGGAGAAACTTTTCCATCAGGTACACCATCAGGCCCACTGATATCACGGTAACGGATATCGCCGGGTTTTACGTTGGCGTTCAGGCGGGGTGATTTATCTACTTCTTCCTGGGTCTGGTAAATGCCATCAGATACATAGCCATACCACTCATTAAATTCAGTACCCTGTCTGATGATAGAATCTTTCAGAAACTGTGTACCGCCCAGGTTGCCCATTTTGGTGACAAAGTCAGAGAGGTTCAGAGACACACTGTAATTGAAGTCACCGATCCGGTCGTTCCAGCCCACCTGCATTTCCCAGCCTTTGGTGTACATGGTGCCGGTATTCTGGAAGGGGTTATCATAGCCGATGTAATCCGGTATTTCCAGTTCCAGCAAGATATCGCTGGTCGTTTTCCGATAGTAGTCACCGGTAAAACGTAAACGGTTTTGCAGGAAGTTTACATCTGCGCCGATATCCCAGGAACGGGTGGTTTCCCAGGAGATATCGCGGATAGCGTATTGCCACTGTGCAGCTGATTGTCCCGATACCACCGTGTTGCCTTTATAAAAAAGGGAATTATTTTCAAACTTCAGCAATGCCTGGTAAGGATAGTTACCGATCCTTTCATTGCCGAGAGAACCCAGTGAGGCCCTTACTTTCAGGAAAGACAACCAGGGCGCCGACTTTTTCAGGAAGCTTTCTTCTGATGCCACCCACCCTGCAGAGAAAGAAGGGAAGGCTCCCCAGCGATAACCGGACGCAAAACGGGAAGAGGCATCATAGCGGATATTTCCCTGCAACAGGTATTTATCTTTATAGCTATACATGACTCTGCCAAACCAGGAACGATATGCATTTTCAAAAGCCTTGCCGGTATTATCCCGGAACTCCAGTGGGCCGAGGTCCAGGTAAGGATAGTTATTCAGCTGGTATTGCCCTCTGGAGGCGCCAAGTAGCTCATCCGACGCTTTGTAAAACTCATAGCCTCCCATCAGGTTAATACTATGTTCTTTCAGTTGCTTGGTATAGTTCACCAGAAACTGAGTAGTATAACGGTAATTATCATTACGGCTTTCTTCCAGTTTGGTTTCTGTAGCGCCTTCAATATAACCGGAAATAGAGCCGGGGTTATTATATGCTGTGTAAGGAACTTTCTGCGTGAACTTTTTTCCTTTGTCAAAATTCAGGAAAGGGGCGATGATAGCTGAAACTTTCAGTCCTTCTATGGGCGTGAAATCAATACCAACTTTACCACCAAGCTGGTTGAACCAATCATGGTTAATACCACCGTATTTCGTTTGTGCATAGATGTTGGCCCCATCTTTACCTGCGCCAATGCGGCCATCAGACCACAGCGCTGCATAAATAGGCGGCACGATGCCCATTTTATACATCGGGTCCACAATAGGCTGCTGTACCATGGTGCGTTTGAAGTTAATATCTACGCTGGCAGCAAGATATTTGTTGATGGTGATATCGTTATTGATACGGGTGGTGATACGGCTATAAGTACGGTTATCATACAGGGCGCCGTTTTTATCATATACCAGCGATACCCTGGAACGCAGTGTTTTACCGGCACCGGCAATGCTGAGCATATGTGTTTCACGCGGGGCGCTATTATGCAGGATCAACGCTCTCCAGTCGGTATTGGGATACTGATCGGGATTTTGTGTATGCAGCTGTGCGTAGTTGTCTACAATATCTTTTGTATAGGTAGGATATTCATTAGCGTTATTACCGTTATCATTCCATCTCAGCTCATTGGTGAGTTGCATAAAGCGCACTGCATCTACATATTGCGGCAGTTTGGTAGGCTTCTCTATACCATATTCATAACTGTAGTTAAGATCCAGTTGTCCGTTCTTTGCGCGTTTGGTGGTTACCAGTATCACACCGGCGGCGGCACGGGAACCATAGATAGAAGCCGAGGCGGCATCTTTCAATACAGAAATATTATCGATGTCATTGGGATTAATAGAGTTGATATCATCTACCGGCACACCATCGAGAATCACCAATGGTGTTGCACCTGCCTCAGAAATAGTGGTAATACCACGCACCCGGATCTGTGCTACGGCGCCTGGTGCATTATTATTACGGGTTACCATTACGCCCGGCATGGCGCCTTGTAATGCCTGTGAAATCTGGGTGGTTTTACGGGAGGCTACGGCATCTCCTTTTACAGAAGAAACTGCGCCGGTAAGGTCGCTCTTTTTCACGGTACCATAGCCTATTACCACCAGTTCATCGAGGGCCGTATTAGCGGCTTTGCTCAGGCGAACATCCAGTTTATATTGTCCGTGTACAGTAAGTTCCTGTTTATCGAAACCAATATAGGAAAAGAGGATGATGGCGCCATCGTTGATACCTGAAATTTTATACTCTCCCATTTCATTGGTCACCGTAGCATTAGAGGTCCCTTTCTGCAATACGGTTACGCCAGGTAGCGGGGTACCGGTATCGTCTGTTACCCTACCTGTAAGCGTCATCTGTAAGGTGAGCAATTTCAGTATAGGCGGCAGTGTGACTGGCACCTGTTTTTTAATAGAGATGGTTTTGTCCACAATAGAAAAACTCAGCTCCTGCCCATGCAATGCTTTGGCCAGCAGTTCTTCCAATGGTACCTGCTGCATAGACAAAGTCACCGGGTGGCTGTTTTTAAGCAAAAGGTTATCATAGAATACCACGTATCCTGTTTGTTTTTTGATAGCGGCAAAAACCGTTTTAAGTGACACCTCTTTCCCTGAAAAACTCACTGTCTGAGAAAGGCCCGTAGCGCTTACATTGAGGAAGACGACGGTAAGAAACACAAACGTTAACTTCATAGCTAACAGCATTTTGGTTGAGCATAGCGTGCGATGCCCGGGAGCTTTTCTGCGGGCCCTGAAAATGGCGGCCCATGGGATAGAAACAGCTTTCCGGCTGCAAAGAGCGTTACAAGTAATTTGCATACATTTGCATTGTTTGGTTGAGTGAATAAGGAGTCTTTGCCGACTTATTTTGTTCATGCTATCCAGATGCCGCCGGAAATATTACCAGTATTTCCGGCTTTTATTTGCATAACAAGCAGATCCCGTAACCTTAGGGGTTTACGGAGTGGAATTCATTTTTACAATAGCAATTCAGAAACGTGGTTTTACTTCAATACCGTAATATTTTTTCCTTCGATCTTAAATTTGACATCATTTGCTTCCAGGATACTTAACACTTCCGACAAGGGCAATGAGCGCTGTATACCGCCACCAAAGCTCCTTTTAGGGATAGCTCCTTCGTAGTTCACTTTTACATCGTACCACTGTTCTATCTGTTTCATCACCGTGGGCATATCTGCATCTGTAAACTGGAAGAACCCGTTTTTCCAGGCAATAATTTCTTCTGTATCTATATTATTCATAACGGCTAATGCGCCGGCGTGTACCCTCGCCTGTTGTCCCGGCTTCAGCACAGCTCCCGTATTGCCGGTAGTTACCCTTACAGCACCATCCACCAGTGTAGTACTGATAGTGGCTTCTTCGGGGTAGGCATTGATATTAAATCGCGTACCCATGACCGTAACATCTGTGGCACCCGTTTCTACTTTAAATGGCATATTGGCGTTGGCAGCCACTTCAAAATATACTTCTCCCGTAATGGTTACTTTTCTTTCCTTGCCCGTAAAAGCTGCCGGATAATAAATGGAAGAGGCAGCGTTGAGCCACACCATGGTACCATCCGGTAATTTCAGGCGGTACTGTCCTCCCCGCGGCGTGGCCATCCTGTTGTACATCGTGGTACCGTTGCCGTTGCCTTCATAGGCCAGTTCTCCGTTGCTTTGTTTTACTATTTTAACATTGCCCTGTTGCGTGAGCAGGCCATTGCCGGCACTATCCAGCGTAATCACACTACCATCTGCCAGTGTGAGTGTAGCACGGTTGCCGCCAGGCGCCACTTCATTTTTATACCTCGTTTGTTTATCTGCGATCTCAGGCGACGTTGTAGTACTATGCCGCAGCGCCCACCAGCCGCCCGTTCCCAGCAATAATATGCTGGCAGCTGCCCACCAGCCGTAACGGATAATACGTGTTGGTGGCACTACCTTCTTCGCAGGCGCCGCACCAAACAGCGATGCCACGATGCGGTCCGACATCTCGTCCGGCATCCGCATCAATGGCACATGCGTTGCCCAGGCATCGCCCAGCACAGCGGCCAGCTGATCATCTGTTGCCTCTCCATCTATCCACGATGCCAGCTCCTGCCTTTCTGCGGCCGTGGTGGAATTGTCAAAATATCGTTCTACCAGGTAAGTAATTCTTGCTGACAGCATCTTGCTTATTTACGGTAATCAACATCGGCTTCACGGTATCTATCTTACTATAGACAAACGGGAAGACACCTATACCTAGTCCAGCGAAAAATTTTTTATTTTTGAAAAGAAGTGAGGATCACCAGCAGGCAGGAAGCGCCGGTGGCGGAGTGCAGATGTA
Organism: Chitinophaga sp. 01L420; assembly: GCF_056399985.1. NCBI lineage: Bacteria > Pseudomonadati > Bacteroidota > Chitinophagia > Chitinophagales > Chitinophagaceae > Chitinophaga > Chitinophaga sp. 01L420. The sequence goes on along the minus strand of NZ_JBFTSK010000026.1, from coordinate 78,359 downwards.
CGCCTAACTGCTCCCGGATGGTGCGCAGCGCCGCAATCATGTGGTTATTGACGGTAGAAGGAGATATGTTCAGGTGCCGGGCTATTTCATCATGCTTTAACCCTTGCTCCCGGCTAAGGGTGTAAACGAGCTTTTGTTTGGGAGGTAATTTATCCAGCGCCGTTTTCAACATTGCCTGTACCTCTCGTACATTTAAATGCTCTTCCGCATTGGCATGCACCACATTTCCCGCTCTATTGAGCTCAGACAGGATCAGCGTTTCCTTTGCCATACGCCGGAACGAATTCAATACCTGGTGCTGGGCCATCCGGTAAATGTAGCCGCCAAACTGTTCTATGTTGACGAGGCTTTCCCGGTCTTTCCACAATTTCAGAAACACGTCCTGGATCACATCTTCCGACATCTCCGGCGAATCTGTTAACCGCAGCAGGAAACTGTACAGCTTATGCTTATGCAGGTGAAAGAGGCGTGCAAACGACTCTTCATACCCTGCCGCAGCCTTTTGCAGCAATAATTGTTCATTGATTACCATCTCCATGAAACCGGATAAAGTGGAATAGTATTACATAACGTAGTCGTACTAAAAGTAAAGATTCAAATTGAATATTTGAAAATTAAAAAAAGAATAATTTATGGGAACGTTCCCTATTGCTGTAAAAATGGCGCGCCTTCCTAATCATAAATCGCTACATCATCGATATTAAAATCTTCATCTAACTGCACTTTTATCTGATTACCCGGATAATTTACTTCTGCAGTATAATCTAATGCAAAGCCTTCGGGAAATGCGAGGATTTTCACCAGCTTCAAATCATTTTCCAGGGCAGTGAAATCATCGGCTGTTGGCGTATAATCTGATTGTTCGTAAGCGCTTTCTGTTATCTCGCTGGCGATGGATGCTTCTATCTTTTGCAGATGATCGGGAGTAAGATGTGCGATGAGCCGTTGCAGTTCATTGATTAAATCATCGAAGTCAGTGGGGCTTTTGCTGTCTTCCTCCAGATCAATTTCAATAGGGAAGGATTGATGGAGAGATGGGGAGCGTATGGTTCCTTGCAGGAGGTTGTTGTCAATGGCGATGTTGTTGATGATGGCAGGAGGCTGTGGCATGGTGTTGCGAATTAATTAGTTTTATCTTTGAAGTAAGATAAGCGGAATACTAATTATTTTAAAGACATCGCAAGAAATTTATAGATGGGGGAATCAGGAAACAACCAGTATCAACAACAAACAAATCAAGAACATAATTGAACATAGAAGCGTACAAAAAGAAAAGAGCCATTATTTACTGCAGCGCTATCAAAATGTAAGAGGGCATCTCAAAATTACTTTTGAAATGCCCTCTTATCTTATAACTAAAAATATCGCTTACAACTCTCTCACCCAAATATTCCTGAAGCTCAGTGGCTCACTCTTATCACCATGTGCCTGCAGTTTAATTGGGCTGGCACCATGTGCCTGGCGATACGCTGCCTGGCCAATATACTGGGTAGGTCCTTTCAGTTCCACATCATTCTGCACCACTACACCGTTAAAGATCACTGTTACTTTAGCTGGTTTTACTACGGCGCCATCAGCACCAAATACCGGGGCATTCCAGATCACATCATACGTATTCCATTCACCTGGCTGCAGGGTAGGATTTGCCAGCGGAACAAACTGTTTGTAGATACTGCCTGCCTGTCCGTTGGTATATGTTTTATTTTTATAGGAGTCCAGTACCTGTAATTCGTAACCGGCATCACCTTTACCCAGGGAGGCAAGGAAAATACCACTGTTACCACGGCCTTGTCCGGTACCGGTGATATTGGATGGCACGCGCCATTCTATATGCAGCTGGTAATTGGTAAAGGTCTTTTTGGTTTCGATGTTACCTGATTTCTTGTTAACGGTGAGGATTCCTTTTCCTACCAACCATTCTGCCGGTTTCTCCCGGTCGTCGGCCATTACCCACTGATCCAGGTTGCTGCCGTCAAACAGTACCACGGCATCAGAAGGAGCAGCACCGGCTTTTTTCGCGGGAACTACTTCCGGTGGCACGGGGGTATACACCTCTGTATCTTCAGGCTTGGCTTTCTCCTGAGCATTTGCGGCACAAAATCCACCAGCTAAAAGCATGGTAAATAAGAATTTTCTTTTCATAATCTATATTTAACTGGAATTAATTTTCGGGTTCAATAAAGTAACCGGCGTCACAATAATATACAAAATCCGATAGGGACGCAAGCATTTTTATGTCAGCGGTTAACGGTTTGGTAACATACAGTTAATACTAAAAAACATTCTTTGCGGATTATTTATGCTTAATTATACCGTGTTACCATTAAAATGAAAGGGGTTTTTCAGTTTATCGTTCTATGCTTGTTTCTCTTTCCGGCTACTGTTACCGTTGCGCAGGACACCCTGCCCCTGCAGCTAGCCGCGGCGGGAAAGCTCAGCAACCAATCACCTGATGCAGCTTTCCTGGCATTACGTAAAATGTACGACCAGGCGGTCAATGCCCATGACGAAGTAGCTGCCGGCAAATGCCTGCAACAAATGGGTAGGATCTGCTTTACACTGGGCCACTACGCCAAATCACTGGAATATTATCAGCAGGCGGCCACCCTTTTTGCCACTACCCGCCGGAAAGCAGAAGAAGCAGCCACCATCAATGATATAGGGCTGCTGTATTATCGCAATATTAATAAGAAAGGGGCCAAAGCCCAATATGATAAAGCCCTGGCGCTGTACCGGGATATAAATGACAAGGCCGGTATGGCCGCCACCTACGGCTATATTGGTCATCACTACGAAAAACAACAACAGTACGACAGCGCGTTTTATTTCCAGCAACTGGCGCTGAGGCAATACCAGGGCATACATGACACCTTCGGCATGGCCGGGATCTATGAAAACCTGGGCACCATCCATGAAGACCTGGAGAAATACGATACCGCCCTGTACTACTTTCAAAACGCCTTACGGTTGTATGAACTCCACCATGAACGCGTGGCAGGTATAGAAATTATTAACAATATAGGCGATGTGCTGAGGAAAACGGGCGACTATAGACGCAGCATGCCCTTTTCAAAAGAAGCCCTGGCCATTGCACAACAAACCAACAATAAATACCAGGAAGCCGCCGCAGGTAAAGATATAGCCAAAACATTTAACCTGTTGGGCCGCAACGACAGCGCCTATTATTATATGGAGCAAAGCCGCAAATGCCTGGCGGAAATTTATTCTGAACAGAATAACCAGCAGATGAACTTCCTCCAGATCATTTATGATACCAACAAAAAGAATGATGAAATCATGCAGCTGGAAAACAGCCATCAGATGAACCGCATCATTTATACCGCGGTAGTCATCGTGGTCCTGCTTCTCATCCTTCTTTGCCTGCTCACCATTTCCCGGCAAAAGCTGAAGATCAGCCAGGCCCAGGCTGTATCAGAAAGAAATGCAGAACTCAATCGTGTGCAGAAAGACCAGCTGGAACTGAAAAGTAAACAGCTGGCTACCCATACCCTTGACGTTATTCAGCGCAACCAGTTCCTCGATGAACTGAGAAATACCCTCTCCCTCCTGGTACAGGAAGAAAAAAGAGACCAGAAAAAACAACTGCAGCAGCTGGTGCTGAAAATAAACCAGAACGTAAACCACGAAAAACAATGGAAAGAATTCACCGGCATCTTTGAACAGGTACACCAGGTGTTCTTCGATAAACTCAATGCGCTTTACAGCGATCTTACTACCAACGATATCAAATTACTTGCCCTCCATAAAATGAATATGGACTCAAAAGATATGGCCACTATCCTCGGTATTTCACCTGATAGTTTACGTGTAGCCAGGTATCGGTTACGGAAAAAATTAAACATCCCGGAGGGCGATACGCTCAACACTTTTGTGCAGGGACTCTGAGGCATAACATTCCGTTAATATGCCGGTAACATAATGGTAATGGCGGATCATGTTACAAATAAATAACTAATTATCAATTACTTATATCTCTTTCGTATACGCTGATTACGCTTTGTTTACGGGCTTGTTAACGCTGTATACATTTTGCTTACGGCACTTTCTTGTAATTTTTTTTAGAGCAGATCACATTTGCAATACCATTTGCCACGAACTCAAACGGTATCAAATTCATTAAAAATGAAAGCACTTTTAAACACGTTTTTATGTCTGCTGCTCAGCATCACTATCGCCAAAGCCGATGGTCTGAAAGGGCATGTTTACGATCAAAAAACAGGGGAACCGCTGGTAGGCGTTACCGTTATTCTGGAGCAAACCAAACTGGTGGCCCTCACCGGACTGGATGGTTCCTTCGAATTCAAAAAGGTAACACCCGGTAAATTTACCCTCGTCATTTCCCACCTTACCTACAAAACACTCACACAACAAGTAACTGTTGTGGAAAAAGACAATCCCTACATCAATGTGTACCTGAGTGAACGCAGTAGCAAAAGTCTCAGCGAGATAGTGGTATCTGCCAACAACAAAGCCTCCTCAGAAAAAACTGCCCGCAAACTGGAACAGAAATCCGTCCAGATAATGAATGTGGTATCCGGTGCAGCAATAGAAGTATCGCCCGATTTAACGGTAGCCAACGTCATTCAGCGCGTATCCGGCGTATCCATAGAGCGTAGCAGCAATGGAGACGGACAGTATGCCATTCTCCGTGGTATGGATAAAAGGTATAACTATACCCTCCTCAACGGGGTAAAAATACCCAGTCCGGATAATAAATACCGTTATGTACCCCTTGATCTTTTCCCATCTGAACTGTTAGAACGACTGGAAGTATACAAAACACTGACGCCTAACATGGAAGGCGATGCCATCGGTGGCGTAGTAAACATGGTCATGAAAGATGCGCCGAATAAGCTGTCGATCAATGCCAATGTTGCCACCGGCTACAGCCAGATGCTGCTCGACAAAGGATTTACTGCCTTCGATCATAGTGGCATCAACGGTAAATCGCCTTATGAAGTAAATGGCAAAAAATACAATGCCACACCTAAAGACTTTGCCACCGGTACCCTGAACTATCAACCTAAAAACTTTGCGCCTAACATAGTGGCCGGTTTATCAATAGGTCAGCGCTTCTTCAAGGATAAACTGGGTGTGATCCTGGCTGGTAGCTTCCAGAACAATTACCGCGGTACCACCAGTACCCTCTATAGCTCTGCGGCAGTGGAAACGGATAAAACCGAGGTGATTACCGGCATGCAGAATCGTCAATACAGCGAGCAACAAAAACGCAGTGGCCTCCATGGCAAAATAGATTATGCCTTTAATGACAATAATAAGCTGTCCCTGTATACATCTTACATGAACCTGCAAAGTTTCCAGACCCGTTCAGGTATCACTACCAACGTATCTAATGCAGATTTTGATCCTGCCGCCGGCAATGCACAGATCACCTACGAAGACCGTTCCAGGAAAATAAACCAGCGCATCTATACTTCTACCCTGCATGGCGAACATAAACTCATTCCGCATAAATTAAAGCTGCAGTGGTCTGCCGTTGTTTCATCTGCACAAAACGAAGTACCTGATAATACCACCATCAGTGTAAATGGTATACGCAAAAACTTTGTGGAAACACGTACCACGATAGATGATGGCGCCCGTCGGTGGGAACGTAATACAGACAATGATATCGCCGGTTATGCAGATCTGACCTATACCGCCAGCATTGCCGGTACCAAGGTAGATTTCTCCGCAGGAGGACTGTATCGCGATAAACAAAGAAGCAGTTTCGTGAATAACTACGTGTTCAAACCGCTCCATGTAGGCGATGTATATGGTAAAGATTTCAACAGCTATACCGACATTCAATGGGAATTACAAAACCCAACCGGTGCAGTGGATAATGCCCTGACCTATGATGCAAGCGAAAAAACGTCTGCCGGATACGGCATGTTCAAATTCAAGGTAGCTTCCATGGAAATCACGGGTGGCGCAAGGGTGGAACATACCGATCAGGGATATCATATGCTTTTCTCCAAAGGAGAGAGCCGTCCAACAGGCAACCAGGTATATACCGATGTATTACCCAGCCTGACACTGAAATATGAACTCACCTCCCACCAGAACCTCCATGCTTCCTACTTCCGTTCCCTCAACCGTCCGGGCTTCTTTGAGTTGGTGCCTGGTCCTATCGTACATGAAGAATATAAAGAAATAGGTAACCCGGATCTGAAACGTGCCCTGGCCGATAATTTCGATCTTCGCTATGAATTATTTCCGAACCATACCGATCAGTTACTCTTAGGTGTATTCTATAAAAAAATTAAGGATCCTATTGAAAACACCATTATCCCCGGTGGTATTCGTGGACAGGATCAGTTCTACATGCCCGGCAACTTTGGTACAGCGCATAATTACGGACTGGAAATAGATTACATCAAATTCTTCCACAACGTAGGCTTCAAGGCGAATTATACTTATACCAACTCTGCTATCACTACCTCAAAAAGCTACCGGTTCAGAGATGATAAGGGCGACATCCATACCGCATCCACTCAGCAAACAAGACCCTTATACGGCCAGTCAGCGCACATTGGGAACCTCTCCCTGCTGTATAAAGACACGCAACATGGATGGGACGCACAGCTGGCTGGTTCCTATACCAGCCCACGTATCACCGTAGTATCGCAATTCCTGGATAATGATTACTGGCAGAAAGGATTTGTCCAGATGGATATTTCTGTGGAAAAAAGATTCCACAACAACTTCAGCATTTTCGCCAAAGCAGGCAATCTCCTGAATACACCAACTGAATTATTTATCAAAGGTACCAACGATAAAAATGCCACCATTCCTGGTCAGGGAAAATCCAACGAAACACTGCTCAGAAGAGATTATTACAAACAAACTTACCTGCTCGGTGTACGTTACAAATTATAAACGAAGCTAAAATATTCATCGTCATGAAATATAAAAATATTTTCTTTTACATCGCTTTCATCACTACCGTCATCACCGGTTGTAAAAAAGCGAATATAGCCGTAGACCTTACAGAAAATAACACTGGTGGTAGCGGTATTCATGGAGAAGTATTTGGTATCTGGTCTAAAGGAAGCACACAGCGGATTACCGGCGATATCATTATACCAGAGGGTAAAACACTGGTAATAGAAGAAGGGGTAATCGTGATCATGGATACCCTCACCAAACCGGAAATAATTGTAAAAGGTAACTTCTACTCCATGGGAACACCGGAAAACCCGGTGAAATTTACCATCGAAGAAAACCTTCGCAACGACAGCCGCAAATTTGGCAAACAATGGGGTGGAATTCTTGCTACGCCTACCTCCGCAGAACTCCTGCTGGATAATACAATCCTGGAATACGGTGGCGCCACTACCACCGAATCCTCCACTTCCGTGAAAATGGGCCTTTATAAAGCGACCAGCGGCGAAAATCTTCCTGCTTTATGGTATAGCAATGTAAATGGTAAACTGGTGGTGACCAACTGCATTTTCAGGAACTTTAACGAAGACTGCACCTACATTGAAGGCGGCAAAATTATCTTCTCCAATAATTCATTTTATAGCACCGGCATCACCGGCGGAGAAGGCATCAATATTAAATCCGGTTGTATCGCAGATGTGGCTTACAACCTGTTTTACGCCACCAACACCAATGCCCTGAAGCTCTCTAACTCCGGCGACCGTACACCGCAGGCGCACGTCATTGCCTATAACAACACCATCCTCAACACCGGGTGGAGAAGACCAACCGTAAAAGGTGGTTCTATCTGGGTGGAAGCAACCGTATTCGCTGAGTTGCATAATAACCTGTTTGCCAACGCACGTTTCGGTATTAAAAGAGATACCAAAAAACCGGAAGATGCACGCTCTGTCATCAGCCAGAACCTTTATTATGGATTTGACCAGGCTACAGTAGATCAGTTCCAGCCTTCAAAAGATGTAATAGCTGGTAAGAACGATATCATCGGCACCAAAGCAGGTGACAACGATCCCAAATTCGTAAATTACCCACTGAACACAGCAATGAATAATCCGGATTTTAACAAAAGCTGGGACTTTCACGTGCAGGCAGGATCACCCGCCATCGGCGCAGGTACAACTGCATTCGTACGCAACTTTGCTGCCGGCCTGGTGATGAATGGTTATACCTATTCTTCACCCGCCCCATCTTCTACCATCGGCGCCTATGGCACCAAAAACTAAACAGCGAACTAACACACATGACTAAACGCAATATATTATTACTCACAGCAGTCCCCGGACTGCTGTGTTTTCTTGCTTGTGCAAGACCAGCTGCCAAAGCAAACAGCAACGGGAACAGCAACGCCAACGCATCAACGAATACAGCATACGCAGATACAACTAACGCTATTCAACCCGCCATCGTTACCGAACACGTACAGTTCGACTCCGACGATCCGGCCATATGGGTAAATCCTGCCAATCCCGCACAGAGCCTGGTAATCGGGACGGATAAATCAGCAGATGGTGCCCTCTACGTATTTGATCTGCAGGGTAAAATTAAGCAGGTAGTACATGGCCTGCAACGTCCCAACAATGTAGACATCGCCTATGGCCTGCTGCTGAATGGAAAACGTGTAGACTACGCCGTTACCACCGAACGCATCACCCATAAACTCCGCTTCTTTTCACTGCCCGATATGCAACCCATCGATGACGGCGGCATCCCGGTATTTGAAGGGGAAACAGAAAAACAATACCGCGACTTAATGGGCATCGCCGTATACACCAATAAAAGCGGTCAGCAATATGCCATCGTAGGACGCAAAACCGGCCCGCAGGATGGTAACTATTTATGGCAATACCTGCTCTCCGACAACGGCGCCGGAAAAGTAAAAGCTACACTGGTACGCAAGTTTGGCCACTACAGCGGCAAAAAAGAAATAGAATCTATTGCGGTAGATAACGAAGCAGGATACATCTATTATTCAGATGAACAATACGGTGTAAGACAATACTATGCAGCACCGGAAAAAGGAAATGAAGAACTGTCCCTTTTCGGTACTACCGGATTTACAGAAGACCATGAAGGCATTTCTATCTATAAAACATCTTCCAAAAAAGGTTACCTGCTGGTATCTGACCAAGGAGCCAATAAATTCCATATCTTCAGCCGAGAAGGCACCAAACATACCCTTCTTAAAGTGGTAAAAGTAAGTGCCGGTCACAGTGACGGCTCAGATGTAGTGAACATCCCGCTGAATGATACCTTCCGGCATGGTTTATTTGTAGTGATGAGTGATGACAGGACTTTCCATTATTACCGATGGGAAGATATTGCCGGTAAACAACTGGAATTCGCGCCAACAAAAAAATAATGCCCGCTATATGAAATCGATCGTCCTTGCTTCCATGCTACTATTGTCCGGCTATACCATGACACAGGCACAGGAAGCACCTGTTAAAAAAGTAACGTTTACGCCTCAACTACTTCGTGGCCCCTATTTACAGGCAGCCAGCAGTGAAGGCATATTAATCCGGTGGCGCACCGATGCCTCTTCCAGAAGTCGTGTTAAATATGGCACCTCGCCGGATAAGCTGGATCAGCAAGCAGACGATGCCAACCTGGTAACAGAGCATAAAGTACGGTTAACACACCTGCAACCCAACACCCGCTACTATTATTCCATTGGTGGCTACAAAGACCCGTTGCAGGGCGATGCCAACAACTACTTCGTGACCCTGCCCGCAACCGGTAGCACAGAACTGTACCGCATTGCCGCCCTCGGCGACTGCGGCGACAACTCCGTGAACCAGCGACAGGTGAAAGAACAACTGGTAAAGTACCTCGGCAACAACTACCTCAACGCATGGATATTACTGGGAGATAACGCTTACCCCGATGGCACTGACGCGGAATACCAAAGCAAATTCTTTAACGTATACAAAGATGATTTGCTGAAAAAATATCCACTGTTCCCTGCCCCCGGCAATCATGATTATCATGATACCGACCTCTCAGAAAGACAGGCACAGCTCACTCACCAGACCACTTATTACCAGAACTTCTCCATGCCTTCTGAAGGAGAATCCGGTGGCGTGCCTTCTCATACCTCTTCTTTCTATTCCTTCGACCTGGGCAACATCCACTTCCTGTCGCTCGATAGCTATGGCAAAGAAGACAGCGCCTACCGCCTGTACGACACCACCGGCCCACAGGTGACCTGGATCAAGAAAGATCTCGCCGCCAATAAAAATAAAGGCTGGGTGATTGCTTTCTGGCACCATCCTCCATATACCATGGGCTCGCATAACTCTGACGAGGAAGATGAACTGGTACATATCCGGGAAAACTTTATACAGGTGCTGGAACGTAATGGCGTAGACCTGGTGCTGAACGGACATAGCCACGACTACGAAAGATCCCGCATGATCAAAGGACATTATGGATTGGCCAACACTTTTGATCCGGCCAAACATAACGTCAGCAACTCTTCCGGACGATATGACGGTGGTAACAATGCAGCACCTTATATCAAAGACAGTATCCGCAACACCGGTACCGTATACGTGGTGAGTGGTTCTGCCGGAAAACTCGGCGGCAAACAAACCACCTTTCCACATAAGGCCATGTACTTTTCAGATGCAGACCATGGCGGCGCCAGCATGCTGGAAATCCAGGACAACCGCCTCGACCTGAAATGGATCTGCTCCGATGGTACTATCCGCGATCAGTTTACCATGATGAAAAATGTAAACCGCCAAACGGATATCCGCATTAAAAAAGGACAAACAGTTACCTTAACGGCATCTTTTATTGGTGCCTATAAATGGAACAATCGTACAGATACCGGCAGAAGTATAAAGGTGACGCCTACTGCGGCTATTACCAAATACACGGTTACAGATGCGTTCAATAATGTAAAAGATACTTTCACCGTACATGTATCAAAATAAAATCAACTGGATCATCTGGCCACTGTTTGTGCTCACCGCTGTTTTCAGCGCCTGGGGATTTAAACAGACAACAGATGACAACGGTGTTTTAAATACTGTCAACGTTTTCAGGGAAGGCGCCGCCGGTTTTGCGGCGGCCTCCCTGGAAATGGAACAGGCCATGCATCACCTGGATGCTGCCCAGCCGCACAGTGTTACCCAGGCCAGAGATGCACTTAGAAAATGCCGGCTGCAATACAAACGAATAGAATTCTTTCTCGACTACTTCTTCTTCAGCTCCTCCCTCGTATATAATCGCCCTGCCAAAACAGAAATTGACGAACCTTACATGGAATACCAGGCCCCTGCCGGATTACAGCAGATGGCAGTATTACTGTATGATAAAGATCCCGTTTCCCATAAAAAAGCATTACTGGAAGAAGCTGCAGTAATCAGTGCTTCCGCCACAGATCTGCCAGCACTTCTATACCAGTTTCATACCACCGACAAAGCGATTATGGAGAGCATCCGTATCGAACTGGTGCGGCTATACGCAAATGGTATCACCGGCTATGATGCACCGGAGTTAAAAAGCGGCATCGCAGAAACGTGTCAGTCCTTGCAAACGATCCAATCAGTGCTACAGCCCTGGATAGGTACTTCTTCTCCCGAAAATATACCGGTAAAAAACTACCTTGCCCAGTGCATACAATACCTGCAGCTACATCCTGATTTTGATACGTTTAACAGGCTGGAATTTCTGTCCGCATATGCACTGCCCCTGCAGGAGCAGCTGAGCAAACTGATTATTGCATTGCAACTGGATCAGCATACGCGCAGCGCCCTGAACTACAACGCTAAAAACCTGTTCAGTAAAGATGCTTTAAATCCGGCGGCCTTTCCCGATAGCAACCCGGCTACTGCTGCAATGAAAGCATTGGGGCAGCAACTATTTTTTGAAAAAGCATTATCCGGAAATAATACCCGCAGTTGTGCCACCTGCCATCAACCGGAAAAATATTTCAGCGATGGACTAAAAACCAGCATCACTTTTGACGGCAAAAGCAACGTTCGTAGAAATGCCCCCAGTCTGTACTACGCAGGATTCCAGTATGCACAGTTCTGGGATGGCAGAGCCGGTAGTTTATCCAAACAGATTACGCAGGTGATTAGTAATCCGGAGGAGATGAATGGCATACATGCAGTGGTGATCAGCCGGCTCAGAGATAGTGTTCGTTACCGGCAGGCGTTTCATACCGCCTTTCCGGAGCCCTCACTTACACTGTCACCCGATACCACCACTATTACCATGCAGCATCTCTCCACAGCCATTGCGGCTTACCTCTATGCGCTCGCTCCCATGAGCAGTGCTATGGATGATTACTTCGCAGGAAATAAACAGGCGATGACACCTGCACAAATCAATGGTTTCAATCTATTTATGGGCAAGGCGCAATGTGCTACCTGCCATTTCGCGCCACTGTTCAACGGACTTACACCACCGTTTTACCAATTCACTGAATTTGAAAACTTAGGTATGCCTGCCAATGATGACCTGTTGCATCCACAAGCCGACAAAGACGCCGGCAGGTTTGAATTTTTCCCAATCGATTTTTATAAGCGCGCCTTTAAAACACCAACAGTTCGTAATAGCGCTATGACTGCTCCTTATATGCACAATGGTGCATTTAAAGACCTGGAAAAAGTAATGGAATTTTATAACGCCGGTGGCGGCAATGGCCTTGGGATGGAAGATCCTTATCAGACTTTATCTCCTGCCAAACTGGGATTAACTCCTGCGGAAATACAGGATGTTATTGCTTTCCTGCATGCACTGACCGACCGCCCCGTTATCGTACATGATTAACGCCTGACGCCGTAATTATCCCCCAAAATCAATTCTTTGATTTTTACAAGTCGTTCTTCTACTTTCACAATTTTTGGTGAATCATACCTGCTTACCTTTGATCCATCAAAATTGAAAAAACATGGAAACGACTCAAATATCTCCCGTACATACTTTTCGTTTAGGAGACGAATTCAATATTAACCGTGTAGGTTATGGTGCTATGCAGTTGGCTGGTCCCCGTGCTTTTGGTGAAGCAGCAGACCGCGCCAATTCCATCAGGGTGTTGCAGCAGGTGGTGGCCTCAGGGGTTAACTTTATTGATACCGCCGCAGCCTATGGCCCGGAAACAAATGAACGCCTCATCGCAGATGCGCTGCATCCTTATAAAAAAGACCTCCTTATCGCTACCAAAGGTGGCTTCCAGCGACCCAGTGCGGAACAGTGGATATCGGATGGATCCGCCGCCTGGATCACTAAAAACATAGACGACAGCCTGAAAAACCTGAAGGTGGATCATATTGACCTGTGGCAACTGCATCGTATAGATCCGAAAGTGCCGATAGAAGAAACGCTGGCAGCAGTAGCCGCCGCTGTGAAAGCAGGTAAAGTCAAACATGTGGGCCTCTCCGAAGTAAGTGTAGCGCAGATTCAACAGGCAGAAAAAGTATTGCCGATCGTATCTGTACAAAATCTCTATAACCTGGGCAACCGTCAATGGGAAGACGTACTGGATTATACCACACAAAAAGGCATTGCCTTTATTCCCTGGTATCCGCTGGCTTCGGCTCCGCAATCACTGGAAGCTAAGATCAGCAGCATAGCAGGTCGTTATAACGCCACCACCGCACAAATTGCGCTGGCCTGGTTGCTGAAACGTGCTGCTAACATCCTGCTCATTCCAGGCACCAAGAGCATCGCTCACCTGGAAGAAAACCTCAAAGCAGGAACAATTGAACTAACAGCAGAAGATTTCGCGCTGCTGTCCGCATAAAAATAGTTTTTAGCCATTAGCTTTTAGCTTTTAGGAAATGCAGCGGAGATGAACATATTATAGTCTTCGCTGCATTTCCTAAAAGCTAAAAGCTGCTAAAAGCTCTCTTCACATACGCTCGTAACGACTCGGGTTTCCTGCCCAATATTTTCGCCAAAGTACCATCCGGAGCATCAAATTCCCCCTGATCTATGGCTTGCCCAAAGGCCGCAAATATATGACCATGTTCCGCAGGAACACCTGTTGCTGCTAATTGTGCAATATATTCTGCTACAGATGCCGCAGTATAAGTAATGGTTTTCCCGGACAACTCACTTAATATCACAGCTATCTCATCAAAGGAATATGATACGTCATCACCGAGTACGTATGACTTGTTTTCATGACCGCTTCCCAATATTAATTTTGCGCCTGCTATTCCCATGTCCTGGCGGGTAGCAAAGGCTACTTTTCCTTTGCCTGCCGGCAGATAGATTCCTGTCTCTAATACCTTTTCTCCCAGAAACATCGGCAGCATATCTGTATAAACACTATGTTTCAGAATGGTATAAGGTATTCCGGATGCTTTTAATAATTGTTCTGTATGCAAATGCGCTGCTGCTACAAAAGCAATGGCGGAACTACCATCTTCCGTTTTACGGTCAAAACTGGAATAAAATATATGCCCCACTTTAGCAGCGATAGCGGCTTTCACCACATTCTCGTGCTGGGGAATACGTCCGGCTACATCATTACCGGATACGAAGTACAGCTTGTCTGTTCCTTCAAAAGCAACCAGCAGAGAGTTATAGTCGTTATAATCCCCTTGCAGTACCGTTACCCCTGCTTCAGCTAAACCGGATGCTTTGGAGGGATCCCTTGCCAATACAGCAATGTTTTCCGCAGCGGTATTTTCCAGTAATTCATCTACTACTGCCTTTCCAAGAGGACCTGTTGCCCCTGTTACCAATATTTTACTCATATGATGATCCTGTTTTAATGCCTCAAAAGTACTTACCTTTGGTAACTGAAAATACCGCCTAACCTGTAGGTTAGTACTAACCTGCAGGTTAGTTAAAATGAATCATCATGAGTACTTCAACAGCGAAAACAATACCCACCAGGGAAACCTGTACTGCCTCTTTATCCGCCATGGGAGATGCACTCTATGCCATTGGTGGCAAATGGAAATTGAAAATTATCATTGCTTTACTGAATGGTAAACTCCGGTTTAATGAGCTGCAGCGGCAGGTCACCGGCATTTCAGCCAAAGTATTATCCAATGAGTTGAAAGAAATGGAGATGAATGGTTTTATCTGCAAGGTGCCTGTGGAGGATGCCAAACATGTGGCAGAATATGAACTGTGTGAATATAGCCACACGCTGGGAGATGTGCTGAATGCTTTAACAGCCTGGGGTAAAATGCATAGGGCAAAAATTACAGGACGCACTGTGGAAACAGCCGCCCTGTAACAAATAATTATTTCGTCAAACTTGCCTTCACCGGTAATTGCAGTTGATATCCCTTACCGGCACCTTTGTATACATATCTTTCTTCTGCTATGAAACCTGCCTTCTTTTTCCCTTTTACCAGGGCTTTCACCTCATCTGGTAACTGTTCCGTATCCGCAGCATTGACAGTTCCTTTTAAGGTAATGAGGATATCTCTGAAATACTTTTTTTCACTTGCGGGTACGCTATAGGTACTTGTCCAGGAAGACAACTCTTCACCTTCCTCTCCACCTTCGGTTCTTTCAATACGATATGCTGCCATTACCTGCTGGTAGCCACCGTTCACGCCGGCAATCAGGTAATAGTCTCCGTCATAGGGGCCACCGGCGCCGCCGTTGCTATGCTTTAATATAAAAGCATATTGGTCGGATCCTATCAGCAGTGGTTTAGGAGTAGGGCAGGAAGAAAAAGCTCCATATGCTTTGATGCCCGGCTGAAACATGCGCAGGTTCCAACCCTGATCTGTTTGTACAAATTTGGCCAGGCCCAGTAACCCACCGGTAAAGCGGGAAACAGTAGCGCCATCTTCGTCAAATTCAGAATGACTAAAGCTGATCACTTTATACGCCAGCCCTGAAGAATCTTTAAAATCCATCACATCCAGTAAACGGGTAGCCACACCTGCGCTATAGGGAAAGCTGCCCAGGCCATCTTCATTTACGTCTTCATATTTTTTTGGCTTACAGGTTTTACATTCCCAGTTGATCATCTCATTCACATATTTACCATCCACTAACCGGTAATGCTTGCCGGGAAACAATTGCAGCAAGGCACTTTGTGCATTGAAAGCTCCTGGCAGTAACAACGTACGGGTAGGCAATAAGAGGGTATCGCTGATATTTTTCTTTTTCAGGCCATCAGCCGGGACTTGTCCAAAGCAGGTCGCCATCAGGCCAGCCTGCATA
The DNA here is from genome assembly GCF_056399985.1 of Chitinophaga sp. 01L420. Classification (NCBI taxonomy): domain Bacteria; kingdom Pseudomonadati; phylum Bacteroidota; class Chitinophagia; order Chitinophagales; family Chitinophagaceae; genus Chitinophaga; species Chitinophaga sp. 01L420. The sequence continues at coordinate 62,237 of NZ_JBFTSK010000026.1, read as the reverse complement.
CATAACATAACAAACAAACGTTTTATCATATAGCGTATTTCTTTTCCGGGGTTTTACCGGCGGAAGCAAAGATAACCCTCGTTTGTTAAAAATTCATATCTCCGGAAAAGCTGTAAATTAGCCTCCTAACATATTGTCATCCATGAATCGCTTCGACAGACTAACCGCTATACTCATTCACCTGCAATCCAAAAAACTGGTACAAGCCCAGGAAGTAGCCGACCGTTTTGATGTAAGTCTGCGTACCGTATACCGCGACATCCGCTCCCTGGAACAAGCCGGTGTACCGATTCTCGGCGAAAAAGGACTGGGATATTCCATTATGGAAGGATATCGTATTCCACCCGTTATGTTTACGGAAGAAGAAGTGGTGGCTTTCCTCATGGCAGAAAAAATATTGGAACAACATTCCGACCTGCATAACAGTCGTTTGTTTAAAGCCGCCATGTATAAAATAAAAGCAGTGCTGCGCAACGCCTCCAAAAAGGTGATGGAAGAAATGGAAGAAAGTATTGACGTAAAAGAAAAAGTTTCCGAACATAATCACCTGATCAATGATAGCCTCCCCCGCATCATCAAAGCAGTGGGCGACAAATCAGTATTACATATTCAATATGCTACAGAGCAGGGGGTCAACGAAAGAGACATCGAACCTATCGGCATTTACCATGAAAACGGTAGCTGGAATGCCATTGCATTTTGTAACACATCAAAAAAATATCATGCTTTCCGGACTGAACGGATGCTGTCGGTGAGCGATACCGGCAAAACCGCCCAGCGGAAACATATCACCCTAAGAGAATACCTTGCCAAACGGGCCCAGTTCACGGCAGATTCATTCCCTGTAGTCATAGAAGTAGAAAATACGATGGCCCGCTACCTGGTAGAGCAGAAGTTCAACTATGGGTTCGCCAGCGAAAACCAGGGCCGCAAACGCACCAAAATGACCTTTCAGGCGCCCTGCATACAGGCGTTTTCCCGCTGGTACATCACTTTTGCAGACCAGGCCTCCATTATTGAGCCCGCCTCATTAAAAACCCTGGTAAAAGACCGTTTACAGGAAATGCTGCAAAAAGTTTCCTGACCCCGTTTCTCAACTGACATACTGTTGTCATAGCAGGTGGGTAATTTTGGGTTATGAATAGTCAGCAAATCGCACAACTACGGTTGCAGCAACAACAAATAGTGGCTACCCACTTTACCCAACCCGCTGCATTGGTAAAATGGATGGGGTGTATGCAGGCACAGGATTATGCCGGGGCCAAATGGGCCATCGGCAACCGGGTGACAGGTAGCACAGATGCCAGTATTGAAAAGGATTTTAACGAAGGCAAAATCCTCCGTACCCATATCCTGCGCCCTACCTGGCATTTTGTTTCGCCGGAAGACATTGGCTGGATGCTACAACTGACAGCTCCCAAGGTAAAAGCTTTCAATAAAAACCTGCATGCTAAGCTGGGGATCTCTGACAAAGATCTCAAACGCAGCAAAACCGTCTTCACCAACGCCCTCCATAATAAAACATTCCTCACCCGGAGTGCCCTCATCCCCCTGCTGGCAAAAGCAAAAATCAATACAGATGATATCCGCCTCGGCTTCCACCTCATGGATGCAGAACTGGACGGCCTCATTTGCAGCGGCCCCCGGCAGGGTAAACAATTTACCTATGCCTTGCTATCCGACAGGGCGCCTGTCCAGCCCCCCATTGACCGTGACACCGCCATTGCACGGCTTACCCGGCTGTACTTCAGCAGCAGAGGCCCTGCTACGGTCAATGACTTCCAATGGTGGAGCGGATTAAATATGACGGACATCAAAAAAGGACTGCTGTTGAATAAATCCCTGCTCGCACATGTGGTCACTAACGGGCAAGCTTATTGGTTTTCTGCGGACACCACACCTGCGAGCTCCCGCACCACTTCCGCCCTGCTCCTGCCCTCATATGATGAATATGCGGTGGCCTATAAAGACCGGAGCGATATACTCAATCCCGCCCTGATCCTGCAAACGGGACATGGCATCTTTAAACCGGTGGTGGTGGTCAACGGGCAGATAAGCGGGATCTGGAGCCGTAAAGAAATGCGGGATAAACTGGTGGTAGATACACAGCTATTGCACAGCTATAAATCCGCCGACAAAGCCATCGCCGCGGCGGGAACCGCCTATGCCGCTTTCATGGGAAAAACATTGGCATAGGAAGCCCGTAGATTTGAAAAATACTACTTTTGGAGGAATGTAACGCTAACATGAAGTCATATGGATAATGTAAGCTTAAAACAAATCGCCCAGAAGTTTGCCAGCAGTAAACGCTTAAATGACTTTATTGAATATGGTGGTGTGGCTGCCGCTATTGAAACCATTGATGGAAATATTTACACCGGCGTGAGCATCGACACCGCCTGTTCTATGGGGTTTTGTGCGGAACACAGTGCTATAGCTGAAATGCTGAAGCATGGAGAAAGTCAGATAAAATCTTTAGTGGCCGTAGATGAAGAAGGCAATGCTGTTCCCCCTTGTGGAAGATGCAGAGAATTGATCAGTCAATTGTCGAAAAAAAATCTCAAGGCTACTATTGAAGTTAAAAACGGTATCATAGTTACGCTGGCAGAGATCTTACCTTATGATTGGAAAGAGGATCCGGGCAGAGCGTGGTGAATTTTGTTTTCTGCTTTCTCCTCAACAAAAACTAACTCCCAAAAAAGCCAGATATTTGTCAGATGATAGATGATATTCAACTTCAGCTAAGGAGAGTCAACGTAACCCGTTACGTAACACCGTTGCGTGAAGGGGGGTCGCTGCCGGCAATTGCCGAAGCAGATGACGGGTTCCTTTATGCGCTTAAGTTCCGCGGAGCCGGACAAGGCGTAAAGGCACTCATTGCAGAATTAATCGGCGACGAAATAGCCAGGGTATTGGGACTGAAAGTACCGGAACTGGTATTTGCCAACCTGGACGAAGCCTTTGGCCGCACTGAGCCGGACGAAGAAATACAGGATCTCCTGAAAAGAAGTGTGGGCCTCAATCTCGCCCTGCACTACCTCTCCGGTGCTACTACCTACGATCCTACTGTAAATACTATTGCGCCCGCGCTGGCGTCTCAGATTGTGTGGCTGGACTGTTTGCTCACCAACGTAGACCGCACGCCCCGCAACACCAATATGCTGATGTGGCGTAATGAGTTGTGGCTGATAGATGCCGGTGCCGCTCTTTACTTCCATCATTCCTGGCAAAACTGGCAGGAACAGGCCCTGCGCCCGTTTGTACAGGTAAAGGATCATGTACTGCTGCCGCAGGCCAGCGAACTGGAAAGCACCGATGCTGCGTTTCGCTTACTGCTAACGCCGGAGCGTATACGTGCCATTGTAAATATCATCCCCGATGAATGGCTGGTAGCAGATCATTCTGATGAAACGCCGGAAGAACGTCGCCAGGTATATTTTGAATTTTTAACAACGCGGATCAGCCACTCTGAAATTTTTGTAAAAGAAGCACAACATGCAAGACAAGCACTTATATGAATATGCCGTAATACGCGTGGTACCAAGTGTGGAACGGGAAGAATTTTTGAATGTTGGTGTGATCCTTTATTGTAAGCAGCAAAAATTTTTACAGGCCGTGTATACGCTGGACGAAGAACGACTACGTGCATTTTCGCCTGCAACAGATATCAATACCATCCGGCCCAACCTCGAAGCTTTCGTAGAAATCAGCAAAGGTAGTAAAGCCGGAGGCCCTATCGCCAAACTGGATATGGCAGGGCGTTTCCGTTGGCTTACCGCCACGCGGAGCAGCATTATACAAACATCGAAAGTACATCCCGGTTTTTGTATCAGCGATGCGGAAGCAACGCTCATGCGGCTGAAAGAGCAACTGGTGGATTAACAAAAATATAGTTGACATTAAAAAAGAGGGCCGGACAAAATTTGTCCGGCCCCCTTTTTTAATTACATCGCGTGCATCTTTTTATTTATTGGTAAACGTATACGTTTTTCCTGCCTGCGTAACCAAGTCATATTGTATCGTTTCTTTCAATGCTGTTATCTCCATTTTTGCTTTCGGATTAATTACTGCCTTTGCCGTTTCCTCCGGTTGGAAGAATACATTCGGCTGTTGACCACTCACTGCTTTCAGTTGTCCGTTTTCCTTTAACGCATTCGGCACACGCAGGCGCAGATTGCCGCCCAGTGTAGATTGTATGGTAATTTTACTAAGCTGTCCATTTTCCCATATCATTTCTTTTATCTCAAAACCACCACGTGCACGCAATCCGCTCACACGCCCTTTCTTCCAGTCGTCCGGTAGCGCAGGCAGTAAGTGTACCGTACCATCCTGGCTTTGCAGCAGCATTTCACAGATACCTGCGGTACAACCGAAATTACCATCTATCTGGAAAGGAGGATGTGCATCAAACAGGTTGGGATAAGTACCACCTCCACTGTTTTCGCCTTTATTTACACCTGCAGGAGTGAGCTGATCTTTGATCAGTTTCCAGGCATGGTTACCATCCAGTAAACGTGCCCAGAGATTCACTTTCCAGCCCATAGACCAACCGGTAGACACATCTCCCCGCTGGATAAGTGAAGTACGTGCTGCTGCAAATAACTCGGGTGTGCGGTAAGGAGAAATCTGGTTGGCAGGATACAGTCCAAACAAATGCGACACGTGACGATGTTTATCATTTGGATTGTCCAGATCCTGCAGCCATTCCTGCAATTGACCGTATTGACCTATCTGCATAGGTGGTAATCTTTTGCGGGCAGCTTTCATTTTTTCTACCAGTGCTTTGTCTGTATTTAATAATTCCGCCGCATGAATAGTATTGGATAAAAGATCGAATACCAACTGATTATCCATGGTGGCACCCGCAGCAATAGATACGCCGGGATATGCTTTGGGATTGTTTTCCGGCGACATGGAAGGAGACACAACCAACCATTTATGCACGGGCTCTTCTACGAGAAAGTCGAGATAAAATTCTGCTGCCCCTTTTAAAGCAGGATATACTGTTTGCAGGTATTTTTTATCACCGTTGAAGGTATATTTTTCCCAGAGATGACGACTTAACCACGCGCCTCCCATTGGCCACATCGCAGAATAGATTCCATCTACCGGGCCGGTTATACGCCACAGGTCTGTATTATGATGGGTTACCCATCCACCGGCGCCATACATCATCTTAGCCGTTTCGCGACCAGTTACGGATAATTCTTTCACCATCTGTACCAGCGGCTCATGCATTTCAGTAAGATTGGTTTCTTCTGCCGGCCAGTAATTCATTTCCGTATTGATGTTGATCGTATACTTGCTACCCCAGGGTGGATTCATGAGTGGATTCCAGATGCCCTGCAGGTTGGCTGGTTGTCCGCCTGGCTGTGAGGCGGAAATGAGCAGGTATCTGCCAAACTGAAAATACAGCGCCACCAGTTGCGGATCATTACCATGTGCGAAATCACGCACGCGGATGTCGGTAGGATTCTTTACAGAGTCGGTACTACCCAAATCCAGTTGTACGCGGTTGAAAAAATGCTGATAGGTAGCAATATGATCTTTCAGCATACCGGCATAATTCTTAGGCCATACCTTGTTCATATAATCCGTGGTACGTTTGGCTTCATCGGCGCTGATGTCGGCATAGTTCACGAAGTTGGTGGCGATAGAAACATATACGGTGACTGCATTGGCGCCGGTGATGCTGATAACATCGCCACTGCCGGTACTTGTGCCGCCTTCCGTTTTGAAACGTATCTGCGACTGAAACTTCACTTTGCCGGGCACACCATCTCTGTCGCCGCTGATGCCGGACAATACCAGCTCATTATTACCTTTCACTGCTACTGTTGACTTCTGCGGACTCTTCACCGATGCAGCGAAAGTGATGCTGCCGGGCTTATCAGCGGTGAGCCGGATAATGATCGCCTGATCAGGTATAGAAGCAAATACCTGCCGGGTATATTTCACCCCGTTTACGCTGTAAAAGGTACTGGTTACTGCGGTTTCCAGGTTCAGCTCCCGGGAGTAACCGGTGTACTGATCATGACCGGGGAACTGCAGTTGCAGATCTCCTACCGGCTGATAACACATGCCGTTGATTTTCTCTGCCTGGATATTCTTTGCCGCCAGCTGACTGGCTTCTTTCATTTTACCATCAAAGATCAACTGCCTGATTTCCGGTAAAGCGGCCAGTGCATGTGGATTATCGTTGCGGTTCGGGCTACCACTCCATACGGTATTTTCATTTAGCCGTACCAGTTCTTCGGCCGGGTTGCCATATACCATGGCAGCCAATCGGCCATTACCTATCGGCAGTGCGGCTTCCCACACTTTACCTGATGGATGGTCGTACCATAGCTTCTGTTCCCGTTGCTGCGAAAACACCGGCACGGATGCCAGGAAGGTAATCACGTAAACGGCTATACTTTTTGTTCTTTTTCTTTGCATGAATATTTTCATTAGGGGAATTAAATTACTCCGGTTGATTTTCTGCCAAAATACCAAAATTATAATTAGGTGTTTTTGATGATTTTCGGATTTTTGTTTTTTGTTTTTGATTTGAAAAGATGGAAAGATTAGCGAAGACTAACAATATGATGTTAATCTTCGCTAATCTTTTAACTCCAATAAAAACAATCATGAAATCATCAAAATCAGTATAATCCTGTGCAAGACAAAAAAACGTGCCAGTCCCGTTCTTTTGTCGGGTATAGCCTCATGGCTGCAGAATCCCAGGCCATCCGTTTGTCCGGATGCTGTGAATACGCAAAATACCAACAGGAAGAAACACAGACAACAATCGTGGAATTTTATCATTACCGGCTTTACTTAAAATAGACCCAATAACAGCGGCACTAACCGGTAAAATACAGCATTTCACCATAGTATAGCGCTTCCGACAGGGAATCAAAAGTAACAGGAATAAGATTTATTCCAAAACCGTTTAAAATATTTTGGGCATTTTACTCTGCCCGCATACTTTTCACTGGGTCTGCCAGCGCAGCTTTTAATGCCTGGTAGCTGATAGTCCCAATGGCAATGATCAGCGCAATGATCCCGGCTACCGCAAATACCCACCAGCCAATGCTGATACGGTAAGCAAATACCTGCAGCCATTTGTGCATAAAATACCAGGCTACCGGTGTAGCTATGATAAAGGAAATGAGGACCAGTTTCAGAAAATCGCGGGATAACAGGTTCACAATATCTGCCACGGAAGCTCCCATGACTTTACGGATACCTATTTCGCGGGTACGTTGTATGGCGCTATAGGAAGCCAGTCCCAATAATCCCAGGCAGGAAATGATAATGGCCAGCAATGCAAAGTTGAAAAAGAGTTTACCAAATCGTTCTTCTGTGCGGTATTGCCGGTCGAAAAATTCATCCAGGAAAAAATAGCTGAACGGGCGGTCAGGCATCAGCGTTCTCCATTTGCGCTCAATCGCTGCAAGGGTACCAGACAAATCACCCGGCGCTACATTCACCGAAATCATATCACAGTCCTGCGGTTCAATGCGCATGGTGAGCGGCTTGATATTTTCCTGCAGGGAACGGAAGTGGAAATCTTTTACCACGCCTATAATCACGCCTTGCCGGCCCCACTGACGGAATCCTCTGCCCACAGCTTCTTCCGGCTTGGCATAACCAAATAGTTTCGCCGCCGCTTCATTGATCATCATGGCATTCGTGGTATCCGTTCCAAAATCCCTTGAAAAACCACGACCTGCTACCACTTTAATATCATATTGTTTCAGGTAATCGTAATCTACGTCATACAGGTCCAGGTTAGCCACCTGCATATCGCCCTGTTTATTGACGATCTCTGAATAAGCACCATTCGTTTCTCCCCCGGGCACACCTGAGGCCATGCTCACGGAATTTACTTTAGGCAATGCGGCAATGGCCTCTTTCAGCGCATTTTTAGCCGGGTCGCCATGAGTATCGATGACGAGCATCTGATTTTTACTAAAGCCCAGATCCTTGTTGTGCATATAATGCATTTGCAACGATACGATGATGGTGCCAATGATCAGCGCGATAGAAATAGCAAACTGTGTTACCACCAGCCCTTTGCGGAGAAAAACACCTCTGGTGCCGGTAGCAAAACGTCCTTTTAACACGGAGGCCGGCTTAAAAGAAGAAAGCACCAGCGCCGGATAAATGCCCGCCAGCAAACCAATCACAACAGCGGATACAAACAATATCAATACATACCAGCCATTGGCAAACAGACCGGTAGCAATGGTTTTACCTGCCAACAGGTTAAACGTTGGCAACAATAACATAAATAATACGACTGTAAACACAAAAGCAATTAAACACAACATCACACATTCACCGATAAACTGCCGGAGCAGCTCATATTTGGTAGCACCCACCACTTTACGGATACCTATTTCTTTTGCCCGCTCTACCGACCGGGCTGTAGTCAGATTGATAAAATTAATACAGGCGATGAAGAGAATAAATATAGCCACGACAGAAAAAATATACACATTGGTAATGCTTCCCTTTTCATAAGCAGAATAGGCGCCGGAATACAAATAAATTTTTTCCAGCGGCTGCAGCTTCACGGTATAAAACATCTTTGCCTTCCTTCTCTCATTACCATTATGCTGTTCTATAAAATCCGGAAACTTTGCTTCCAGTGATGCTGGATTGACATTCGGTTTCAGGAGCAGGAACGTCACCGCACCAAAATTCCCCCAGGATTCGTCTAATTTCGGATTCAATTTCAACAACGAACTCATTGACACCAGCATATCTGCTTTGATCTGCGAATTTTCCGGCATATCTGCAATCACACCAGTAACGGTATTAGGTATCATGTCTCCTGTCAGCAATACCGTTTGACCTATCGGATCAGCCTCCCCAAAATATTTCTTCACCGCAGAACTACTTAACACCACACTATTCACGTTTTGCAGGGCAGTCGCGGGATCTCCTTTCAGTAACTTAAAATCAAATACCCGGAATATGGAAGAATCAGCAAACAAAGAACGTTCTTCCTGGAAGCTTACATTCCCTTTCTTCACCAACAGATTAGCTTTACTGAATCTTGCAAACGCTTCTACTTCCGGAAAATCATGCTGCATATTGGGACCAAAAGGCCAGGGCGTAATACCTCCATGGATCAACTCACTGGGTGTTTGCACATCACAGGTCACCCGATAAATACGATCCCCTTTGGAATGAAATTTATCATAGCTCAATTCAAAATGCACATACAGGAAAATGAAGAAACAGGCGGTAAGGCCTACTGTAAGACCTAATACGTTGATAGCAGAAAATACTTTGTTTCTCCAGAGATTGCGCCAGGCAATTTTGAGATAGTTTTTGAACATCAGTGATAGTTGATAAGATGATCCCGTTCACAAGTACCAGTGCATATGGGCGAAGAAAATGCCAGGGTGGAGGTGGCTTAAAATCAGGAGTTATCGAATGATGGTTATTTTTAATTTGTTCGATTGAGGACGTTGGGGTGTTCGGAAATGGACAGCAGGGGAGAAACAAAAAAGGAGGTATCATTATATGCGATACCTCCCCAAAAAAGTCGATCGGCTCCTACCCTTTCTTCTTCAAATCTATCGTCACCATACTCCCCCATTTCACCGGCGTAGCATTCCAGTACACCTCTCTCAGCGTCAGCTTCATCGTGGCAGGATCCAGTGCAGCAAACAGGAAAGTCAGTTTGGTTTCATCAGATGCTGACACCACTCCTTTCATCGGAGAATCGGCGCTGGCAGCACTTAACGACACATCGTTATCCGGGCCAGTCCAGGTATAGAATTTACTTTCATGTACATGTCCATGCAGGTATGCGCGGATATTGGTATGTTGCTTCAGGAAAGCGGCAAATGCACGCTGTTCAATCGCCCCGGCTGTGGCAGGTGAGGTACCATCTTTAAAATGTTCATCCAGTACGTTATCAAATTTATCGGTAGTGTTGATGCTGTGGTTACCGTTTGGATTGGTAAAATGATTGGATACAACGGCAGGCTGATCATGCGCCACAATGATCACTGGTGTTTCGGTTTTTACATTTTGCAGATCTGTATTCAGCCAAATTCTCACGGCAGAATCGGGCCACATCTGGATAAAGCAAAAATGCACACCGGCAATATCGCGGGAGTAGTTGATACGATCACCGCTATAATTATAAGTGAGTGCTGTTCTGAGCAGAGATGGCTTAAACATCAGGTTATAGATCTCTGCCATGGAGCTGGCATCTGTTAAGGGTTGCATTTTAGCGTAGTAGCCGATGGTGTTGGATACATCATGATTACCTGGCACCATGAGGAAACCGGCAGGCTGATTACTTCTATTTTTTAGCGTAAGATTTTGCAGGTAGTCCGTTTTAAACTGTCCCCAGGAGATGGCGGCTGTTTGTACGCTGGCGCTTACTTCCATGCGGTTGGCAATGTCTCCGGCTTCCATCACATAATCTACGTTGGAGATTTTTTTACCGGCATTTACCCCACCATCATCCGGTAAGGTCAGATCTGGTAAGGTATTCATTTTTGCAACCATGGCAGCGTTTACCGTATGTGCATCTACGTTAGCACCTCCCTGGAAGGCAGCACGGGTAATGCCATAATGCGCGTCAGAGGTAAATACAAACTGTACAATGGCGGCTGGTTCTTCTTGGGTTGGGTCATCATTCTTTTTGCATCCTGATATTACTGCTACACTCAGCAAAGGAAGGAGGTATATTGCTTTTCTTTTCATAAAGCTGTTCATTTTTATTTTCTTTTATAAAATGAGAGGGCCACTTTCTCGCCGGCATACTTTTTTGTTTCTGAGTCCGTGAAATATCCGCTGCCATCCAGGGCGAAGCAGATACCTTCTCCCTGCCGTTCGTTGCGGGCATAGGGAGCATCCTGTGGCTTACGTAACAGCGCGGCGGAGATGGTTTCACCTGCCTGTCTTTTCCAGTACCAGATCTGCCCGGTATTACGCAATAGTATTTCGCTACCATCGGCGGAAATATCGCCGGAAGTGAGCAGATCAAAAGGCAGTTTATCCAGGGCTACCAATGTTGTTTTGACGGTGGCAGACTGTGGATAACGGGCCACATAGAGCGTACTCCTGCTGCTTTGTTTGGTGGCGATGTAGAGATCTTTCGTAAGTGGATCCAGCAACAGTGATTCTGCATTCACCGGGCCTCCGGGATATTGCAATTCTATTTTATCAATGGCGGTAATATTGATGACCGTAGTGGCATTGGCAGCCGACAAATCGGGTTCCTGGAATCGGTAAATAAATACGCTGGGATAAGCAGAATTATTATCGCCTATTTCTGCTATATAGATGTAGCTCTTGTCTTTCTCCGGACCCGGACCTGTGGCAATGTCTTCCCAGTCGCGGTTAGAGAGCCCCTGCAATACCAGCTTGCCGGCATCTTTGCCGTTGGCTGCAGTCACGTATACTTCGTTGGAGTTGCCACTGTCTTCATGCACATATAACAGTCCCGGATATACGTGACTGGGGGCCACGCCGGATAGTTCCTGGTAGTCTTGCCTCGCCGTAGGATTCACTTGTGGTGTTTCATTGAACAGCACACAGCGGTCCAGCAGGGAAAGGTCATAGGTGGCTGTTTTCACGGTATCCACCACTACTACCGTAGTATCCTTGCCGGGAGTGGTGGCATCTCCCTTACCATCTTTTCCACAGGCGGCAGCAGCAGTTATGCATGCAGATAAAAAAAGAAAGCTGTAAGCACGATTCATTGTTGAAAACTTGAAATGAAAAAGGACGTGCAAAGACGTCCTTTTTCATATACCAGATATAACGATTAATAGGTATGCTGATTCCCGGAGTTATCAGTAGGGAATGCACCAAGATCTTTATTAGGAGCGGTGATAGTAGCACCGTAAATACTACCGGTCTTTACAACTTTCATTGGAAAACCATATTGGTTCAGCAATGTAGCGGTAGGTTTAGATGGAATTGCATTCTTGCCGGTACCTGCGGCATATACGCCTGCGCCAATAGCAGGAGATCCTGTTTTCAGATGAAAGTCTGCGCCCGCAGGAATCTGGTATATGCGGTAGTTTCTGTCTTTACTCATTGCCGCCATGTCGTAGTTCGCGAACATCGGATCATATTTCAGCGAGTCTGTCTCAGGATTGGTGCCGTTGTTAGTACCATCTGCAGCAATAGTGCCGTTGATGTAACCATTGATGTCGTAAGACTGTTTCAGGGTAAACTGGTTAGGCTCAATAAACACCATGTATTGTTCTGCACCACCCATGGCCTTACCTCTGCCAATAGCAGTGAGGTTGTTGTTGTACAAGGTATTCAGGGTATCGCTTGGCTTGCCTTTCTCTGAGTGGAAAGATATTCTCAGACCAGCTTTACAGTTTACAATGATGTTATTGAAGATATAACCACCGGCGTTGGTTTCTGTATTGATAGAACCATTGCGGGTAGCTTTGGTCTGTCTGAAGCCACAGTTTACGACGGTATTGTTGTAGATATTCACCATGCAGCTTTTACCGGTGGAGCCAGAGGTTTTTAGACCGTTGGTGGCGATACCATAGGTCAGGTTATAAGCCATATCACCGATCACACCATCCTTGATGTTGGTAGACTCTCCACCAGTAGCACCCATTTTGGAGAAGGTGTTACGCATGATGCTCATGTATACGTTATTCGGACGGATACCATCATCTTTACTACCATAAAACCAGGAATCTTCTACGATGAGGGTACCCAGGGTAGTGGTCTTGCTGTTCATGTAAACAGTAAAGCGTGCATCGCCGGGAGTTGCTCCATAATCAGGCGCATTAGCACCCCAGGCGCCGCCGGTATATTCGATATGTGACCAGCGGAGTACCAGCAGTTTGGCGTTACCACCGCACTGGAATCCACCCCAGTAGCCTTTGAAAGCAGGATCGTTACCGGCATCATCTTTGAAGCTGGCATCTGATTTTTTAACGGTCTCCGTTTCTGCCACAGTAAACCAGTTCTGCGCATCTTTGGTACCATCACTTACCAGCGTGCCATTTACCAGGAAGGCAGGAGAAGTAGCCGGGCTTTTACCATCGCCATGGATCAACACTTTCACACCTGGCTGCAGGTAGAGGGTATCTCCTTCATTGATGGTTACATCAGACATAATATGATAAGTCTTACCTGCCAGCATGGTACCTTTTAACGGAATCGCATTGTTGTTGGCATCCTTCTTTGGGAGAATGGTATCACTGATGGTTTGTCCAACAATCACCAGTGGTTTGGAGATGTCTACATGCTCATCACCTTTTTTGCAGGAGATTACAGACATGGCCACCATAGCAACCAGGCCGCTTTTTAAGCCGATCTTTTTCATAAGTTTCTGCTTGGAAATTTTGAAATATGTTATTGAAAAATGTTAAAGCACAAATCGCACACCCAGTTGATAATCCTGACCATAAGTATCTTTCTGTATCAGTGTTTCATTATTGCCCGACTTAGGCATAAGAACAGTGTTGGATGGTATTCCCTCGATATATAGCTCGTAAGGTGTGTTCAGTAAATTTTGTATTTTGGTAAATACAGAGAAATGCTTTCCGATCTTTTTCTCTGCAGAAAAATCAAACGTGTTCATATCTTTCTGCCAGTAATCATATCCATAATAACGGGATACAACAGCAATACGCTTACCGGTCAGTTGCCAGTTCAGTTGTATATCCAATCCAATTTTCTGGTTCTTATACAATAATGCAGCATTGGCCACATTTTCAGATTGGCCCTGTAATGGACGCTTCTGCAGCGGATATGACCTTACCCGGTTAAATGTGCGCAGCTTAGGCGCTTCTATGGTAGAATTAGTATAGGTATAGTTGGCGCGGATACCAAAGTTGCGGATGTATTTCTCGTAAACCACCTCGAAACCGAAGTTCGTAGCATCACCATAGTTATTAGGCTGATATACTGCCTGGCTCTGCACATCGGTGGATACAAATCCGTATTCAATAGGATTGGTCAGCTTCTTATAAAAAGCGCCGATCAATATCTGTTCATCCGGGCGGGGGAAATATTCATAGCGGAAATCAAAATTATCGGCGGTGGTATGTTTCAGATTCGGATTACCTTTTTCCACATACTCATCCCCATTGAAAGGATATGGAATCAGTTCAAAATAAGCCGGACGACTGATAGAACTAAAATAAGATAAGCGCAGATTGGTCTGGCTGTTCAGCATGTACTTTAAATGCACGCTCGGCATGATATCGTTATAAGTAATCGAACCCTTTTTCCCTTCTGTACTTAAAGGGGCATCCGTATCATACTGTTGATCTGTATGCTCCATACGTGCACCTACAATGGCTTCCAGTTTTTTCACGGTAAATTTCAGCATGGCATAACCGGCGGAAATATTTTCATCTGCACGATAGTTGTTACCATCATCCGGTGATCCTGCCGGGTTAGTTATCGTCCAGTTAAAGTGGTAAATATCCGTCCATAACTGAAAACTCTGGCCGGCATCAGGCACTTTGTCTAAATGATAAATCTGGTGAAAGTTATCCCTGTGTTTGGCTCGATACATACCACCAGCAGAAAACTTAAAAGGGATGGTGGCTACTTTACCGCTATAGGTACCATTGAGATAACCTGCATAATCGCGGTCATTATTTTTCCACCATTCGCGGTTATACGCTGTTATTACATTCGGATGCAGGTAAGGTTCTTTGTTAGTGCCATCTGCATAAAATCCACCATCATATTCATACTCCGCCAGATCAGGAATACTACTGCTGGCTTTGGAATATACCGCAGACCAGTCCAGTTTCAAACGACCCGGCAACAAATCATGTTCTCCCTGTAAAGTGGTGCTGTTAATGGATTGCCGCTGATACCTGGATCGGTTCTGATACCATACCTGCCCCAGGCCAGGCCCCAGACGTGGAGGTGGTTGCAAGGTATCCATTCCCATTCTTGCCTGTGCTTCATCTAATATAGCGGTGAAAGAATAGACACTGATTTTATGATGATCATTAAACCGGTAATCTATTTTAGCATTTAATCCTGTTCTTTTCACCTCGGTAGAATAGTTACGCACATAGGCATGTTTGATATATATCACACCATATGCATCCGTGATGTCCTGGTACTCATCTACCGGATTATAAACACTGTGATAGCCCTTATAAGTATGCTGATAAGAACCTCCCAACATCACACCCAACTTGTTGTTAAAAAAACGGTTACCAATAGATAAATTGGCGAAGCCATTGGGTGTAAAGTTTTTCTTCGTAAAATTTAAATTATCACGGGTAAAATCGCCTGGTTGCGCCAGGTAGGAAGGGCCATGCGCTTCGTATGGAGATTGACGATTAATCGCACTTGTAGGGAAACAATCGAAAGACCGGTCTATCAACGTCTGGTTGTAACCTGCGGAAACACTGCCATTCACGTACAACCTATCCGGTGCATTCTTCATCACCATGTTCACGGTACCACCAATCGCATCACCTTCCATATTAGGTGTGAGTGTTTTATTTACTTCCACTCTTTCTACCAGGTCGGCAGGAAATAAATCCAATGGCACATACCTGTTTTTATTATCCGGACTAGGGATCTTCACACCATTGATCAGCGTGTAGTTATATCGTTTGTCCATTCCACGGATAATGGCGTAACGGCCATCTCCGCTACCGCTTCTTTCCAGTGATACACCGGATACCCGTTGTAGTACATTGGCAATAGTAATATCCGGTGATAACTGTATATTTTTTGCAGAGATGATGTTCATCACATTACCTGCCAGCTGCTCCGATTTTTTGGCCGAAGCGGCAGATTCGCTATCCCGTTTTCCATTCACGCTCACGGTGTTCAGGTCTTTCCTGTTGTTGTACATCAACAACAAGATATTCGTTCGGCCATCTATATTCACCACAGTGTCCAGTGTATGATATCCCATATAGGTCACCCGCAAATGGTAAGTGCCGGCTGCTATTTTATCAACGCTGAAAGTGCCGTCCAGTCTTGCCGCTCCACCACGTTTTGATTCCTGTAAGCGCACCGTCGCGCCGGGTAATTGTTCCTTTGTTTGAGCATCGATAATTTTTCCTTTGAAGACAACTTCAGCCTGCTGACTGAAAACGGTTGATATGCAGCAAAAAAACAGAAAGAAGACGAGTATCGTTCTTA
The DNA here is from genome assembly GCF_056399985.1 of Chitinophaga sp. 01L420. Taxonomy (NCBI): domain Bacteria; kingdom Pseudomonadati; phylum Bacteroidota; class Chitinophagia; order Chitinophagales; family Chitinophagaceae; genus Chitinophaga; species Chitinophaga sp. 01L420. The sequence goes on along the minus strand of NZ_JBFTSK010000026.1, from coordinate 46,112 downwards.
TCATCCGGTAGAATTTGTGCAAAGGAAATTTTAATTTTTTTCACATAACAGGGGTAGCTTCGATCTTAATAGAATGGTAATTATAACGTAATGATTCGTTAACAGAGGAGGGTTCTTCTTTGGGGGTAAATATGCGCAGACGATTGCTGGTGGCTCAATAACCAGAACCCACGCCCCGCGGACATAACAAGGAAAGAGTGGAAAAAAGAATCGGGGAACAGATAATCTGTAATCATTCTGAAGGAAATCTGTACTTCTTTCAGGGCTAAATAAATGCAGCGGAACAAAAATGTTGCTCCGCTGCATTTACTAACGACCACTACCAAACGAAAGTAGCTGCACTGCCTTTAGGCAGCACAGGTGTGATCTGTTTATCCTGGTATTTTAAGTTGAAAGAAGCAGGAGCATTGTCGTCATTCAATACAATCAACACCTTTTTGCCATCAGGTCTTTTAAAGGCCACACTGTATAAGTTGCCGCTATTGTTACTGCCTATCCTCACGGATCCTGCCGGAACAAATTTAGATGCCTGGGCAATGATATAATAGGCCACATTTCGGCTAACTGTGGTGCCGCTGATCGTAAGCGCTCCTTTACATTCCGTACAGCCACCCGGCGTATGCGGACCATAGTTCGGGTCATTAGCCAGGTTCCACTCAAGGGCATTGCGACTGTAATTGCGCATCGCACCAATGATTACATTTTTCATATGCCATCGCAGGTCACCATCAAAACCACCTTTGGCGCTGGTCCATTGCTCCGTGAAATACAGGGCCTTGTCTGGTGCGGCGGCATGTACTGTAGAGAGTGCACTGATGTCGCCGGCGTATAAATGAAAGGCACAGCCATTTACAAATTTCGCCGCCGCCGGATCATTCAGGATAGTGAGCGGATAATCCGGATGATCACAGTTATGATCATACAAGATGATTTTAGCTGTTAAGCCGGCGGCTGCAAAAGCAGGTCCCATGCTATTTTTGATGAAGTCGCGCTGCTCTTCCGCCACCATTTTAAGACTGGGCGTATTATCCGGATTCAGCGGTTCATTCTGCGGCGTGATGGCATCTATGGTGATGCCGGCTACCTTCATCTGCTGAATATACTTCACCAGGTATTGCGCATATACATCATAATACTTAGGTTGTAAAGCACCGCCTTTAAAGGAACTATTATCTTTCATCCATACCGGTGCACTCCAGGGAGTAGCCAGTATTTTCAGTTGTGGATTAATCACTAATATATCCTTCAGCAACGGAATCAAACCGGTGCCGGCGGCTTCATCTGCGGCCAGAGAAAAATGCGTCAGAGAGAGGTCAGTTTGTCCTGCAGGCACATCATCATACGAAAAGACATTTGCATTTAAATCAGAAGCACCTACACTGATGCGCAGATAACTTACCCCGATACTGCTGCCACTATTCCCAAAAAGTTCCTGTAGTAGTGCCATCCTGGCGGTAGCATTCATGGCATTGATCAGTTGTGCGCTGCCACCAGTCAAGGTATAACCAAAACCATCTACTTCCTGAAATGCCTGGCTGCTGTCTACTTCAATAGTCGTGTATCCGTTCGTGTTACCTTTACCAAAAACAGGTTTATTTGTTTGTAGTTGCAATAGTTGCTGCTGATCACCACTGCTAATCCAATAGCCCACCACCGCACCAGTGGCGGCATGCGATGTATCTGTGGGTACTACCGGATTAGCAACGCCTTTGCTGCCGGAGCAGGACAGCAATGTTACCAACACGCTACCTGAAAATAATATAGTAACGAGAATGTTTTTCATATATTGATTTTAAATAAAAGGGCCCGGCAAAAAACCAGGCCCTTTTCCGTTTTTATTTTTATAATTCCAGGTTACTTGTTAATGTTTGGATTGCTGTCTATTTCATCCTGTGAAATCGGGAAATATAATTTATCCGCGGTAACATTATAATTCAATGAATTGCCGTTACCATCTTTCTGTGCATTCATCACTGGTATAGCGCGGTTAGTGCGTATCAGGTCGTACCAACGGTGACCTTCAAATGCCAGCTCCAGTTGTCTTTCTTTTTCCACCGCTAAACGCAGTGCGGCCTGTGTGGTGGCAGGAGTGTCACCCAGCTTGGCACGATGCCTTACTTTATTGATGTAGTACTGTGCACCATTGATCGAGTTATCCAGTTTATTCAGCTCCGTTAATGCTTCGGCTTTCAGCAATAAAATATCTGCATAACGCAGGCGGTAGGTGTCGCTTTTTCCGTCGGGATCATTGTATTTAAAGATCACCGGCACGGGACTGGTCTTTGCCCAATAATCATCTGTCCAGGATACGTTAACAAACTTCACGCTGGCAGCTTTCCTTACCGCATCACCTTCTGCATCCCATGCAGCAACCACCGCATGTGAAGGAATATTGAACTTTTTCCAGTCGCCCCACATAAATGGTGTATTCATGCCCGTTACCCAGTTCTGGTGTACCACGCCATCGAACGCTGTTTCCCAGATGGCTTCCACACTATTTTTACCGGATACCTGGAACAGCGTGGCGAAGTCGGGTACCAGGTCATAGCCTGCTGCGGTCACCGCATCGCAATAGCTCACTACTTTATTCCAGTCAGGCACCGGCTGTTGCGCATATACTTTTGCCAGCAAGGCATTTACGGCTCCTTTGGTAGCGAGATTTTTATTTGTATTAGGTTTATCGTCCTCAATATGTGCCAGGGCAAATTCAAGGTCCTTGATGATAAACGGGTACACTTCAGTGGCCGGCTTCTTGCTCACATACATGCTGGCCAGATCGGTAGGTACTGCGGTGATAATAGGTATCTCTTTCCATGACCTGATCAGGTTAAAATAATGCCAGGCACGCAGAAAAGAAGCTTCTGCCACAATCTGGTCGCGGCGCTTTTCTGTCAGCCCACGATCGTTGCCCACTGCGTTGGTAGCAAGGCTCAGGATCAGGTTACAGTTCTTGATGTCTGTATACAAATAACCCCAATCCCTTTTTATGTTGCCGTTGGTAGCACTTACAGTGAATTTATCAATACCAAAGTTGGCGGCATTATCTCCACCCGCATAACCGTTATCAGCGGCTACATCACCATTGGTCAGGAAATCGGAAGTATAGTATTCGTCATACAGGTTATCGTAGGCGCCCCCCAACAGCGACTCTATGGTCGCTTTTTCTGATTGGGAAATCGGTTTCTTATCCAGGTAATCTTTTGTACAGGATGCCAGCATGGTGATGCTGAGAACTCCGGATGCTATATAAACAGTGAATTTTTTCATAATCGGACTCATTAATTTTTAAGATCAAAACTCAGCATTCAAACCAAAGATAAAAGCGCGGGCCTGTGGATAAGTACCATAGTCGATACCCATAGAAGGGCCGTTAGGGCTATCCTTGCTTACTTCCGGATCAATACCTTTATACTTCGTGATCGTAAACAGGTTTTGCCCTGTTACATATACATTCAGACGGCCGATGCCCATGTGCTTTAATACATCATTGGCAAAGTTGTAGCTGAGCGTAGCAGCTTTCAAACGCAGGTAGGAACCGTTTTCCACGAAGCGGGAAGATACCTGGCTGTTCGCGGTATTTCCTTTTTCTGCCTTTGGAATATCCGTGATGTCTCCATCTTTTCTCCAGCGTCTTAACACCGCAGTACTTTGATTCTTGGAGTCGTACAGTCCTTCCAGTTCCATACGGGAAGCATTAAAAATATCATTTCCCTGCACTCCCTGGAAGAAGAAGTTCAATGCAAAATTCTTGTAGCTGAAATTATTGGTCAAGCCATAGGTAAAGGCTGGTTGTGCATTTCCAATCCAGGTGCGGTCATCATCAGACAAATTTTTGCTACCATCCAGATCGGCATAGATCATGTTACCGGTTTTAGGGTCTACACCCTGAGCGATATAGCCATAGAATTCTCCCAAAGGACGTCCGGGTACCACACGAATAGCATTTCCTCTTTCGTATACATCACCGAAAGACAAGCCAGGTGTAGTGGCGCCGAGACTGAGCACTTTATTTCGGTTAAAGGCGATGTTGCCATTAGCATTCCATTTCAATCCTTTGTCCAAGATCAATGCATTCACACTAAATTCCAGCCCTTTGTTTTCGATTTTGCCCACATTATATCGCTGTAGTCCGTAACCGGATGAAATAGGAGTCTGAATATTTACCAGTAAGTCGCTGGTGGTTTTAATATAGGCATCAACGGTGAAAGTAATGCGGTTATTCAGCACCGTTGCATCAATACCAATATTTGTCTGGGCTGTTTTTTCCCAGCTAAGCGTGTTCTTTGGCAGATTGGTGAAGGTAAGACCACCCGTTCCATTGGAAGTAAACAAACGGCGCCAGTCATAATCACCAATACCATCATTACCTGTTTTACCCCAGCCGGCACGCAGCTTCAGGTCGGTGACAAAACCTTTTTTGAAAAAATCTTCATTGGAAATACGCCATGCTGCACCCAAAGACGGGAAAGTACCATATCGGTCATCCGGTGCAAACCGGGAAGAACCATCATATCTCAGGTTAGCAGTCAGTAAATATTTATCCGCATAGCTGTAGTTAACACGGCCTATATAAGAGCGCTTGGACCACTGCGCCATGGTGGTAGATTGTTTTTCACGGATAGTGGAGTTTTCCAGGGTATGTATCGCATCATTCAGGTAACCACGGGCAATGTCATCGGTAAAGTTATAAGACGATTCCTGCATGGTATGACCTACCATAGCACTCACGTTATGCTTGCCAAACACTTTGGAATAGGTGAGGGTATTTTCCCATAACCATACAAACCGTTCGGTCGACTGAGATTTACCATAGCCTTTCTTTTCATTTTTTCCGAAATCAGTAGAATATGGATCCAGGAAATAATCATAGCGGTTGCCCTCTGATTCCGCGCCCAGGTTGGACCTGAGGTGCAGGTCAGGAGTGATGGTGAAATCAGCATTTACGTTTCCCAGGAAACGATTGTTCACCGCTTTCTGATCAGGAGCAAAAGCATAGGCAATAGGATTCTGCCAGCTTTTCTGATTAACGTTGGCGGTGTAACTGCCATCAGGATTGAAGATACCGAGTGTTGGCGGAGAAGTTAAGGCAGATAAAATCGTACCTCCTTTCGCTACACCGAGGTTGTCCGGCACATCTACATATACGGATCTGTTGAACGACAGGTTAGCACCTAATGTTAACCAGTCTTTCACTTTGTTGTCTACATTCGCCCTCACAGAATAACGATCATAATCTGACGGCGCTACCACCCCTTTTTGCTTCTGGTAACCACCTGCAATATAATAGTGTCCTTTATCGCTGCCACCGGATACACCTACCTGGATATTCTGTTCCCTGCCGGTTTTAAACGTTTCCTTCTGCCAGTCAGTATTGTTATCATTAGGATCAGTATAACCCAATTCAGTAATGAGTTCTTTGTATTGGGTAGCGTTCAGTACATCCACTTTCTTTGCGAAATTTGACATACCAGTATAAGCGTTCACAAATACTTTGGATTTGCTGGTTCCTTTTTTGGTGGTCACCAACACTACACCATTCGCACCTGCCGCACCATAGATCGCCGCGGAGGAGGCATCCTTCAGTACGGAAAAACTTTCTATATCATTGGGATTCAGAAAATCAATATCAGACACAATTACCCCGTCTACTACAAACAGTGGATTATTGCTGGTGGTGAGTGATGTATTACCACGGATGCTGATCGTGAGTCCTTTGCCGGGCTTACCGGAAGCAGAGGTTACATTCACACCCGCTGCCTGTCCCTGTAAACCTGCCGCTGCACTTACGATAGGCCTGTTCTCGAATTCATCGGCTTTTACTACCGCCACTGCACCGGTAATATCTTTTCTTTTCTGGGTACCATAACCCACTACCACTACTTCATTCAGCTTACTGTTTTCTGCCAGCAATTTCACCGGAATAAAGGTTTGCTCTCCCACCACAATTTCCTGCTGTTGATAACCGATAAAGGAAATCACCAGCACGGCCTGTTTATCGGGTACAGACAAGCTAAATTTACCATCCACATTGGCGGTAGTCCCTATGCTGCTGCCTTTTACCCGCACCGTGGCGCCGGGAATCCCGTTATTGTCTTCGCCCACAATCCGGCCAGTGACCGTAATGTTTTGCGTAGGTGTTTCAGGAGTAAGATACAGCAGGATCTGCTGGTTATCTATCACCTTAAAATCGATCCCTATGGGCTTTAATATATCATCAAAAAATTCCTTTAGCTGTCTGGATTCCAGCTTGCAGGACACTTTCCGGTTTACATCCACCATGCTGCTGCTGTAGGTGAAGTTCACGCCTGTCTGGTTTTTGATCTGATTCAGCAGCTTCCTCACGGAAGTTTGTTCTGCAGAAATACTGATCGGCTTTTCCAGCACAGACTGTGAGCTCACCGTATTGGCATACAGCGAAAGTGAAAAAACGGAAGCAAGAATAAGTTGAATAGCAGTTAATCTCATAACGTAGTAGATTACGGCAGCGAATCGCTTTTTTTTCATAACTTGTGTGGCTTTGTTTTCGTTAATGTTAGTTTGCGGACATAAGGCATCTTAACCGCTGCAAACGGTTAATTTTATTAAACTGGTAATGCCCCACATTACCAGTTTATTTTTTTCAAGCGAACGTGAATGAGCGTTACATATGCTTTTATTTTAGCAACATAATTTCTTAATTACATCCTTTCCCTTTAATATAGATCGTGGTTCCTTTTACCTCATAAGAGGCCTGGATAGACTGGCAAATAATATCCAGCTTTTCGTATAGATTTTGTTTTGTAATATCTCCCGTAAACTGACAATGATTGAAATGTTCATTGTCGGTTGTGATGATAATAGCGTATGTATTTTCAAGTGTCTTTAATACGGTTTCCAGTGAGCTTTCCTCAAAGTTAAAGCTGGCGGCTTTTTCTTCCGTCATCACTGGTTTAGGATCATCTACCAGCGAGGTGGTAAACTGGCTGTTTTCCGGTTTAAAGGAAACTTTCTGATTAGGTGTTATAATAATGCTTTCGGTAGATGCGGTAAACATGGAGTCGTTCTTTTTCTTCCGCTCATATACAGATACCCGACCGGTTACTACGGAGACTTCTACCTTATGATGCTGTTTGTCGTGGCTTACGTAAAAGCTGGTCCCCAGTACTTCTGCCAATATCCCTTCACTGGTATGTACAATAAAATGTTTGCCGGTATCGTGTGCAATCTGAAAAAAAGCATTGCCGGAGAGGTATACATCTCTCGTATGACCACTAAAAACAGGTGGATAATACACCACACTGCCCGGTTCCAGCTTGATGTGAGAACCATCGCTCAACGCCACTTCCTGGTCCGTTTCATTTGTATTGTTCACAGATACATATCCCCCGGGTACCGGCTCTGCGGTAAAAACAACCTCACCAGGTGCAGGCTGCCGGTGCAACATCCAGTACCAACCACCTGTTACGGCCAGTAACAGGCAAGCCGCAATGGCCAGCCGGGTAATACGGCGTGGCCACATACGCACCACCGGCGTTTCAGAAGATACCGTTGTGGCCACATTCAGCCATATCCGGCTTTCAATACGCTGCTTCTCTTCCGCTGAAAGCGCTATTTCACTTTCATCAATAAATGACTTATACCATGCCAATACCAATTTTTCTTCGGCAGGCGTACATTGCCCCGAAAGGTATTTTTCCAGCAGATCGTCAAATTCATATTGGCTCATGGAATCAGTTTATCTGAATACCTTGACGCACTACTGAAATGAATCCCTAAAAAAAGATGAAAATTTTTCAGAACAGGAAAGGAAGGTAGCCCCGGAGTCGTTGGCGCAGGAGTTTGATGGCTTTGGTGATATGATATTCCACGGCTTTTTCGGTCAGATCCAGCTTGCCGGCAATTTCCCGGACCGACTTATTATCAAAACGGCTCAGCCGGAAAACGGTCTGGGTTTTATCCGGCAACTCCCGGAGGGCTTTATCGATCGCTTTCAGGAGCAACTCCCGGTTTACATCTTCTTCGGTAGTATTGGCCAGCGGCTCCAGGTCGAGCGACTGCCGGAACTTTTCTGCGGTAGCCCTTCTGCGCTGGTAATCGTGCAGGATGTTTCTCAGCGAAACCGCCAGGTAAGCCCCTATATTATGGATCACTGCCTTTTCCCGGTTAGCCCAGAGTCGCTCGAAGATAGTCTGTATCAGCTCTTCGGCCTCCTGCTGGGAAGTGGTTTTCTTAAAGGCAGCGCTATACAGTTTGAACCAGAAACGTTTATAGATTTCTTCAAACGCATGCATATCCGCATCCACCTGGAAAGCTACCACCAAATCGTTCTCGTCATATAGGGAATAATTACTGCTGTCTACTTTCATGTTGCACGACCAAACGTAACCGGCAAAATAAAGGTATTTATCCTAGCGGGCCAAACCCGCCTTCCCGGAAATCCAACCCTACCATTCCGGGTATATATACGCTTTCGGTATTTTACGCATTTATCCGCTTGATAACTAACTAATTTAGGTGGACATTTGTATCGAAGCACTAGCCATTAACTGTATACACGTTCCCCAAAAGTTTATCAATTATCAGCACCCCAAAACGCTATTGCTTCTATATTCCAATAACCCCAAAAAAAGTAAGTCATGAGCTATCAGTTCAAAGGCAATCTAAAAGGTTTGCTCTGCGATGAATTTTGCAGTGAAGCCATTGCCAATGTAAAAATCAGAATTTACCGTGCTACCGCCTCCCGTGAAGTGGTATCACAAGCCGCTGCGGCCGTCAAGGAAACCTTCCATGAGGTGTCAGCAGAAGAGCTGAAAAGTAAGGAAAAGAGCCTGCTGGCGGAAACCTTAACCGATGCAGAAGGTAATTTTGCCATCGACTTCGGTCGTGAAAGCAAATACGAAGGAGAAGCCTTCGACATTGATTTCGAATGTGGCAATGTTCCCCGTCCTAAGCCTTACCCTAAAAAACTACCGGTACTACAGTTCCACATTACCACCTTCCAACCTAAATGGAAACAAATGGAAAATGATTACCTGTCTTACTGGGCCTATGAAATCCCTAACCGCTGGTGGTGCCTGATCCGTGGCAGATTTGACGCATGGATCATCTGTGGCCGCGTGGTGAACTGCAAAACCAAACAGCCACTGAAAGGCTTAAATGTAGCCGCATTTGATGTAGACTGGCTACAGGATGATCCATTAGGCAGCAACGTTACTGATGCCACCGGACATTTCCGCATCGACTACACCGAAGCTGATTTCAGCAAAACACTGCTGCCTTTTCTCAACGTGGAATGGCCAGCTGGACCAGACATCTACTTCCGCATCACAGAGCCCGTTTCCGGCGCTGTATTACTCAATGAAGACCGCAGCGTAGGCCATCGTGCCGACCGCACCAACAGAGGTCCTTGTTTCTGCATAGAATTATGTGTACCACAGGAAGTACCTCCTAATAATGAAGTACCTGCCTTGTTTGAAAGAGTAGGTATTTATGATATTGGTCCTACCGGTGCTCAGTTTGATGCCAATGGTTACACCACAGATGTGCCTAAACTTGCTTTCTACGGCGGCCTGGACCTCAACGGTACCTTGCCAAGCGGAACCAACACCAATGAAATGGAATACCGCTTCCGCATCTTCAATGCTGATACCAGCTATGAGCTGACAGCTACCCAGGTACTGAATGCGATGGTGCCATTTAAAATTGGTGAGTTGCTGAAACAAACCGGTCCTATCACCTGGACACACGAAGCCGTAGTTATCACTCCCGCTCTCAACAGCGCCGGCGAATTATGGATCACCGTGCCTCGTGGTAACAACCTGGTCACCGGTATATTCACTCCTACAGACGGCTCACTGGCTGTTATCAACTCCGCCGCCCTGGCGCTGAATGCAGGCAGCACTGCTTTCGCCAGCGATTCATTTGATCTGACAGCTCCTTCTGTACTCATTGCCGGCAACGCAGTACCTGCCGCACAGCGTGCACCTATCCACACCTTCAAAATTGTGTTTGAAGCACGTAAAGTAGGCACGACCACGCTCACCGCCACCAATACCCTGGATAAAATTGTGATCTCCAACGTGAACTACAAACAACGGAGACATCCGGGATGGGGATACACCGGTGATGAAAACATCATGGCAGCAGCCATGCTGGAAATAGGGGAAACTACCGGCAGCGGCCATGGTTGCGGCGGTATTACCACCACAGTCACCGCACAATACACGGTTTGTCACCCGCACATAGAAAGTCTTAAGCTGCGCTTTGAAGGCAACCCAACGCTGCCAGCATCGTTCAGCGCCGGACCACCTCCATATGCAACGGAATACCATGACAATGCCAAGGTATTTCTTACAGTCGGTATGGAACCATGCGCATATATCCTCTGGCTGGATGTGCAACTGGGTCTGACCAATGGCCACCAGAAAATAACACAGATACATGATCATATCGCGTTCTGTAAAACAAGCTGATATGCATGTGACTTGGAAGGCTGTCTCCTGTAATGGGAGGCAGCCTTTTCTATGCAGTAGCACATAAAAGAGGTGGCACCAACTTACGTTGACACCACCTCTTTCTTCCTAAAAAAATTTATAGACTATCCGTAATCTGCTTCTTCATACCCGCAATATTATTGATGTACCCATCCTTATCTCTTTCAGAAGCCGCCATCGCCGCATCAATATATTTCACCGCATTCGCTTTATCTTTCAGTGCATGATAGGCCATCGCCAGCGTAGCATTATTCAGTGAATTATCTTTTAACGCCAATGCACGTTCCGCCCACTTCTTCATGGTTTGCAGGTGGGCTGGCTCTTTTATCCAGCGAATACTACCCAGCACATTACTGATTTCAAAATCATTGTTCCAGAGATAACGTTCTACCAGTTGCTGACTGTATTTCATATACCCTGCTTCATCCTGTACACCATAACAATAGTTGGCATCCATATCCAGCTCTTCTTTTTCAGATATTGCCATACGGGATTTCAACAATAATTTAGCGGCCTTATATTCCGCTTCACTGGTGTATTTGGCATACTTCACTTCCGACAACAGAATACCTTCCAGGTATTGCGTTACCTTTTCTTTACCGGCGGCGGCTTCAAATTCAGCGCGATGTGCTTCCACATATTGAAAAGCAGCATTATCGCTAAATCCCGCATAGCCTGTGATGATTTTGAATAGTTCCGGCGTTACTTTGGTATCTATCTGCTTAAAATACTGGTCAAATAAATTGGCAGCTTCTTTATCGTCCCCCCTGGCTTTGACGAGATTTACATACTGAAATAATTCTTCCTTACTTAGCTCCTGCTTCTCAAATTTTGCTTTCAATACTTCCAGGTTGGCGCCGGGAGTAATAGCAATCTTTCCCTGTGTAATCAATACTTCCGGATCAGTGGAGCCCATTACACGATATACCACTTCTTCTTTAGGGTTGGTGAATATCAGCGTAGGATAACCACCTACCATATATTTTTTTGCCAGTGCAGGTCCTTCTCCTTTTTCTGCATCTATTTTTACGCTGATAAAATGCTGATTGTAGAAATCACCAATCTGTTTTAATGGAAATACTTCATTCGCCATAAACTTACAGGGACTACACCAGGTAGTGTAGAAGTCAACGAAGATGAGCTTATGTTCCTTTTCTGCAGCGGCTTTCACCTGTGCCCAAGTGCCGTGATTAAAATCTATACCCTGTGCGCTCACCAGGGAGGCAATCAGGCTGCACATAGCGGCAAGGCCTGCAATTTTCTTTCTCATGAAGATTATTTTTAATGGTGGTTTAATTACCTCGGTGACTGTCCGATTTCCGGATTGGCAGCCAGTATTTTTATTGCAATCGGGTATATATAGCGGTTGCTGTTGGGCGCCAATGTAAGATCGCCGCTACTCCACGGATGTGTGATTACTTTGGCAAAAGCAGGCTCCTTATTCAGGCGCTTGAGGTCTGCCAGGCGGTAACCACGGCCCATCAGCTCCCGGCGTCTTTCCGCCAGTGCTTTGGTCAATGCTTCCTGCGAATTGGCAGCCGTGAGTGGCACATATTTATCGGTGGCAAAACGTTGTTTACGTAATTCGTTCAGGGTAGCCATGGCGCCTGTTGTATTGCCGGCACGGGCCTGGCACTCTGCTTTGGTCACATACATTTCACCTACGCGCGGGCCTACATGCCGGGCTTCAAACGGAGAAATATAACTGAAGAAATAACCATTGTAGTTATACAACAGCTGGTCGCCAATGCCAAACACTTTCCGGCGCAGGTCATCTGGTCCGAGCAGATCCAGCAACTCCTGGCTTAACAGCAACGGCCCATCCTGGTTATACGCTGCTTTCATCAGGATCACTTCCGGATGCTGATAGCTCTCAGGGATACTCATAAAATCAAACGGACTGCTGCTGTTGGCAAACGCACGCAGATCGTATAAGCTGTGTTGCAATTGCAGCGTACTATCAGCATACAATCCTGCCTGTGGATAGTTACGCATGGTGAGATAAGCCCTCGATAATATCGCCAGCGCAGCAGCTTTGGAAGGATGGATTTTAGATGCCGGCAAACCAGGTAATACTGTTGCTGCACTATGCAAATCATCCAGTACCTGATCATATATTTTCTGCACGGTAGCACGTTCCAGGCTTTGTGTATAACCGGGATCCAGTAATAAGGGTACACCGGGATCCTTGCCGGCAGTGGCGGCATCGTATTGCACCGCATATTGCGTCACCAGCATCAGGTAAGCGAATGCACGATGCACTTTTGCTTCGCTGATCAGTAATTGCTTTTCACTGTCGGTACCCTCTTTCACACTGTTGATACCTGCTATAACCACATTGGCGTAATAGATCTGTTTGTAATACAGGTTCCATTCCTCATCGGCTTCCTGTGGCTGATAGTTATCTGCTGCCCAGGAGTAAATATTGAGTAGCGACAGTGGTCGTATGCCCGTAAACATCGCCGCATCTGTAAAGGCAATATCATCTGTCATCAGATCAGTAGTGCCTCCGGCCAGATTGAACACATCACTGTTATTCAATAAAAGCCGGAAGTCAGCTACAGTGGTTGGTACTATTTTTCCCTGCGGGGTGATGTCTACATACTTGCGGCAGGCCGTAAACAACACGACCAACAGCAACCACCCGGCATATGTATATTTAAACTTGTTCATCATTGGCAATTGAAGAAATTAAAAATCAGCTTTCACACTTACTACCAGCGACCTTGCGGGTGGCAATACCAATCCCGGCGTATAGTCGAGAGAGGCAGCTCCCTGCGCGGCCCCCGGCACATAGTCCGGATCTATGCCTTTTTTATTAGCTGTCCATAAAGCGAGATTGCGACCGGAAACACTTACGTTCACTCCTTTGGCAAAGTGACCACGGAACCATTGGTCAGGCAACTGGTAAGCGATCGTTACTTCCCGCCAGCGCACATAGCCTGCATCTTCCACAAACAAATCACTCTTCGTATACCGGTAAATAGAACGATGCAGCGGATCTACCGCAGGTGTGTTGGTCAGCAGTTCATCACCCGGTTTTTCCCAGCGTTTGGCGATGTCTTTATGTGCATTCCTGAAGTAAGGCACATTGTCATATTCATCGATGGTGGGCAGAATGAATTTGTGGCCAAACTTATAGGTAAACAAAGCATACAATTCCAGTCGTTTATAGCGGAACGACTGTGTAACCCCTCCAAAATAAGGCGCTACGCTTACACCCTGCCAGGCCACTCCCTGCAGATCCTTTTCATCGAAGTTGGTATAGTCATCATTCGCTACTTTTTCATTTTTACCATTGTATAACATGGCGGTACCATGATCATTCAAACCGGCAAAACGGTAAGTGTAAATACTGTTCAGCGATTTTCCCGTGATTGGATTACCAGGCGTGGTGTAGTAGGTAGCAGTATTTTGCTGGAAATAAGCTTTGGTTACCTTGCTGGTGTTATAGGAGAAATTAGCGGTGGCTTTCCAGGTAAATTGTTTGGTGGCAATAATACTCCCCCCAAGCTCCAGGTCAATGCCATGATTACTCATTTCCAGTTTATTGGTCAGCAAGCTGTTGAAACCATAGGTGGGATTGATTTCTACATTGCCCAGCAGGTCGGTACTGTTTTTCCAGTACATATCCAGGGTGGCCGTGAGGCGGCCGTCAAAAAATCCGGCGTCCAGGCCCAGGTTGAAAGTGGCTACTTTCTCCCATCTCAACAGCGGATTAGCCGGGTTGTATACCGATGCGTATTGCTCATTGCTGAATGGATTAGGGCTGCTGCTGGCCTGTGTTACCAGGAAAGGGCTGGTGGTTTTATTTACGTTGCCATTGAACCCATAGGTCGCGCGCAGATTCAGGTGTGTTACTTTTTTCAGCTGCATAAATGATTCATCATTGATATGCCACATGGCCCCCAGCGACCAGAGTGGTACGGCACGATATTCTTTGGAAACACCAAAAAGGTTACTATCATCTTTACGCACACTACCCGACAGCGAATATTTTTCCCACAGGGTATACGTGAAGTTGGCAAAGCCCGAAGTGTAACGATCGCGTTGATTGAGAAAGCCTTGCACTGCGGGCACTTTCTGATTGCCGCTGGTTGTTTTATATACCAGGTTATAATTCACTACGCCGGCCGATAACAGGCGGTCATCATATCCATAGGCGCGATTGGTATAGCCGGAAGATAAGGTTTCCCGAAACTCCGATCCCAGTACAATGTTCAGCTGCTGCCACCCATGCAGGTTAGGATCAAAACGCACCAGTCCCCTCAGCGTATAATTCTGTTGCCGGCCATCATTGCGGGTAAGCATACCGCCCGGAGGTACCGCATTTTCATGCGTGGTGACCACGGTGTAGCTGTTTACCATATCACGTGCAGCATAGCTCAGCGGGTTGTTATATTGCCGGTTGCCATCGGTTGATTTTTCCAGCATATAGCTGACTTCCGCACTGAGGTTAGGTGTCACCTTATATTGTAACCCGGTGTGGAAGCGGTAAGCGAGCGATTGATAAGTATTATCCGCATTGGCCAGTTCATCGAGGTAATTATAGCGCCATGGCAGAAATCCTTTCTGCTGCAGAGAGTCCAGTATTTTACCCGGATACTTCAGGGCGAAATTGACGGACTGCCCTTTTTCATCTACCAGCTGATCATACGGTGCTAATCCATTCCTGCCTGGCTGCAACCCTGAAAGCCCAAGTCCATTATTTTTCATTTGCAGGGAGGTCACAAACATGTCCGCATTCAGCGTCAGCTTGGGCGACAACCGGGTTTCATTATTGAAGTTCACCACCATACGGCGACTGTAATCCCCTTTGGCATTGGCATATTCATCGGTATAGGAAGCAGAGAGATAGTTGCGCATATGCGTATTCCCACCTGCTACAGACACATCATATTGTTGCGTGAAAGGAGAACGCAAAATGTACTGCTGATACTGCCCTCTCACATCCCGGCCCTTTAACTGGTTAATGGCAGCATCCAGTTGCTGCTGCGATAGCTGGCCATTTTTAAATTGCAGGTAAAGATCTGCGCCCTGCGTAAGCGGTGGCCCCGAAAGAGTAAACGGAGAAGTGGGCAGTGGCAACATCCCTTTGTCTACCAGTTCTTTTTCCAGTCCGAGGTAAGCATCCGCGTTGGCTAGTGGCAGGTAGTCGAGGCGTGGCCGGCCGGTAATCGTGAGACTACTGGAAAACCGTACCACCGGCGACTGGTTATACGCTGCCTTCTTTGTATCAATCACCAACACACCGTTAGCAGCCCTAACACCCCAGATAGAGGCAGCCGCTGCATCTTTCAGCACCGTAATACGTGCAATGTCGTTCGGGTTAATATTCACCAGGTCCAGTTCTGTAGGAAAACCATCCAGTACAATGAGGGGCTTTTTTTCAGAAAGGATAGTGGATACTCCCCGGATATTGAAATTATCATGGTTCTTGATCAGGTTACGGTCTGCCTGCCCTACGGTTACCTGCAGCCCACTCACGCTTCCTTCCAGCCGCTCCATCAAACCTACTGCTGATCTGCGTTCCAGGTCTTTCGCCGTCACCAATCCAAAAGAACCGGTGGCTCTTTCTTTGGGAATATATTGGTAGCCGGTAGATACTTCCACTTCTTTTAACTGGATATTATCGGCGCCCATAACAACGTGTAAAATGCTTTGTCCTTCCAGTCGCACCAGCACCGGACGATTACCGATATAAGATACGGACAATGCGGTTTCGCTCTTATCCACGCGCAGCCGGAAATGTCCCATGTCATCTGTGATGGTACCATGACTGTTTTTCACTGCGGTAACCGTAGCGCCCACTACCCGGAAGCCTCTTTCATCAGTGACCATTCCTTCCACCCACCTTTCATTGTCGGACAGGATGCTTTCACCCGCAACACCAGGATCCGGTTGCTTTACCGGCGTTGTTCCGGGCTTGCGTACATCGCGGATAATGGTGTAGGTATTGTCATTTACATACAGGAAAATAAATCCCTTCGGATACAATACTTCTTTCAGTACTTCTTCTACTTTCCGGTTGCGCAGATGGCGCAGGTCTGCGTTGGTATTTACTTTGTCCAGCAGCTCATTTTCGTACACGAATTTTGTTCCCAGTTCACTGCTGATTTTTTTAAGCGCAGCTGTTACCGGCATAGTGGTTGTTTGTGCAAAAGTTGGTGACATACACCATAGTAGCGCGCACGCAAGTCCTGCAGTTCGCAGTAACTGTAGCATCCCCTTCATAATGGTTGATTAAACTGGTTGATAATAATAATCTAAAGCGTCAAGGTCTCGCCCGGAATAGAAGCGTATCCTGTTGTTGTATGATCTCGATATTAAATATTTTTGATAAGACGAAAAACAAATCCTCCCTCCTTTGCATTGGTACGGTTCCCCTTAGCTTCTTTCCTGCCAGGGAGCTATCTTCCAGCACAACATGATAGCCGTAATTATCTTCGAGTAGCTGTATTACTTCTTTTACGGTGGTGCCTTCCAGTACCAGTTGTTGTTGCGTCCAGGCAACTGCGGCGGCAGTATCTGCCGTTTGTTTGACGGCAGCGGCCCCGTTCCGGTTGTATTCCCAGCCTTCACCAGGTGTTAGTATACTACTCCATTGTTGCCGCCCTTTTACATCAATGCGTATGCGGCCGCGTTGCAATACCACATCTGTTTTATCACGGCGGTCTTTTACGTTAAATGCCGTTCCAAGCACGGTAATGCTAACATCTTTTACATACAGGCGGAAGGTGTCTCCCAGGTGTTTCACATCAAAAAAAGCTTCTCCCTGCAGCCACACAGTACGGTGGCCACTCCACGACCAGCTGCGTGGATACGATAACCGGGAATGTGCATTGAGGGTAACGCGGGATTGATCCGGTAAAGTGATTTGCCGGGAGCTGCCATAGCCGGTTTCATAGACTACGTTGCCGGTAAAATACCAGTACGCCCCTGCTATCAGCAACGCCAATATACTGGCTGCGGCCAGCCTGAACCGGTAGGCGCGGAGATAGTGGAAACGGGCCTTTTGCTGTATGCCCTGTTCCACCTGTGCCCAGATCTTTTTGCGGGCGCCTTCATTATATCGTATCACCGGACGCTCCAGCAACCAGATCATTTCCCTGGCTTCCTGCATCAGTGGCTCCTTCGATGGAAAGGCTGTCACCACCTTGTTCCAGTGAGCCCACGACCCGGCATCCGGATATTTGACATGCCGGATGAATTGCTCATCTGCCAGAAAATTGATGACCTGGTAAACGGAATAATCTTTTTCCAACTCCTCCATATGTTACACACATGACTTTCCTATAAAGACACAAGGATAATGTGGAATTATCCCATTTTTTCCATTTGACAGAAAAAAAAATTTCAGGCGCGTTTTAAGATGTACAGGAGAAGCAGTAAAGTGAAGTCGCCGAATTGTTCACGCAGGCGCTCCAGTGCACGGTAAACCAGTTTATAGGCACCGCCGATATTCATGTGCATGATCTCTGCGATCTGTTCATAGGAAAGATCTTCATAGTATTTCAGGAAGACAGCTTCCCGTTGCCGGTTAGTGAGGGTACTCAACAACGCATCTACCTTTGCGGTCAGTTCTTCCATGCGTTCCTTACGTACCAGCGGATGTTCGTAGGTGAGGTCCAGGTTAAAGGGAATATGCTCTCCTGCCAGTTCTTCTTCATGCCGGGAAGGACTGTATTCCAGCTTACGGAGCAGGATACGGCGAAAAGAAAGATACAGGTATTGCTTCACCACAGCAGGGCGTGCAATCCGCTCCCTGTTCTGCCAGAGTTTCAGGAAAAGATCCTGCATGCTTTCTTCTATGCAAACATGATCCGGAGTAAACTTAAATCCATAGTTAGTGAGTGGGGTATAATATTGTTCGTACAAACCTTCCAATGCTTTTACATCCCCTTCCTTATAGGAGTACCATAATTCATTATCATGCATGACTTTGGAATATTGGGATTAGGCCCAGTGATAACAAGCAAAATACAGCAAAAATCGTTTATGGCAAAATGCAGCAGGCTTGTAATTTTTTTTAGCTAAATTAGCCTAAGCACTATGAAATAATTACTATGGCGTTGCCTGAGACCTTTGATGAATCCAAAATGCTGGAATTGCTTGTGCAGGGAGATGAAGCCTCCTTCGCCAGCATATTCGGCAGGTATCAGCCCAAAGTTTACGGCACTGCACTGGGATTTCTTAAATCGGCCGCACCGGCGGAAGAAATTGTGCAGGATGTATTTATGAAAGTATGGCTGAAGCGCGCCGAATTTGGCCGCGTTAAAAACCTGGAAGCCTACCTGCTGTCTATGACCCGCCACCTGATACTCGACCGGCTCAAGAAAACTGCCTACGAAAATAATCACCTGAAAGCCTTTACCGCATCTGTTCCTGACTTTATCGACACCACCGATTACCTGTTACGCAACCGGCAATGTGAAATATTATTACAGGAGGCCGTAGACGGATTGCCTCCCCAGCAAAAACAGGTATACCAGCTGGCAAAAACAGCCGGACTGTCGCATGAAGAAATTGCCACAGAGATGGGCATTTCCCGGCTTACCGTAAAAAAACATATGGCGGTGGCCCTGCACAGCATCCGCCAGCACCTGGGCAGCCATATCAGCAGCTATGGCGGCGCTTTAATCATTTGGTTGCTTTCCCGTTAATTTTTTTCCGCGCCACTACTCCCTCCTCTTTTCCCGGTCGTCTTATATATATGCGCCGTATTTCCGAACTACTTCAAAAACATTTACATAATCATTTAACCCCTGCCGAAGAGCAGGAGTTGATGCAGTATGTAAAGAGTGAAGAGTTTGACGAAATATTCAAGCAACAAATCACCGAGTACTGGCAAACAGGCGAAGGAGAGCAGTCTTTACCGGAAGACAGACAAAGGATGGTATTGAATAAGATCCTGTTTTCTGAACATACCACCATCGAGTTGTTACAAAAAACAACCACCCCGGGCAACAAGCGGTTCAGAAAACTGGCTGCAGCCGCAGTCCTCCTCCTGTTACTGACAGGCTCCGGTTTCTTCTTCCTGCAAAAACAGGCAGCTACACTGCCACAGGTTGTTGCCAGTCATGTGACAAAAGAAATTATGCCGGGAAAAACCGGCGCCATCCTGACGCTGGCAGATGGATCTACCATTGTATTGGATAGCGCCAAACAAGGCGCGCTGGCCAAACAAAGCGGCACCCGCATCGTGAAAACCGCTACCGGCGCATTAACCTATGATGTAACAGATCCCGCCCCTTCCACGGAAGTAGCCTGGAATACCATTACTACTCCCCGCGGCGCACAATATGAAATTGTATTACCCGATGGTACACAGGTATGGCTAAACGCTGCCACCACCCTCAAATATCCCGTGGCATTCCCTAAGGGAGCGGACCGGAAAGTTATTTTATCCGGGGAAGCCTATTTTGAAGTTAACAGCAATGAGCAGGCCCCTTTTAAAGTAGCGGTACACACGCAGCATAACAATGATGGAGAAGTAACTGTACTGGGTACCCGCTTTAATATTATGGCGTATGACGATGAAGCGGCTGTAAACACTACTCTGCTGGAAGGATCCGTACTGGTATCCAGATCCGGCAACAGCAAAAAGTTAATCCCTGGCCAGCAAGCTATATTCCCACGGGAAACAATCGGTTCCATTTTGGTGGAAAATACGGATACGGAAATAGCAATTGCCTGGAAAAAAGGGTTCTTTCGGTTTGATCAACGGCAGCTGCCGGCAATTATGCGGCAGATATCCCGCTGGTATGATGTAGATATCGCCTATGAAGGAAAAGTCCCTGATGTGATTTTTGGTGGAGGTATTGACAAAAACCTCCCACTGTCGGGTATTCTGAGCGCTCTGGAGAAATATGGAATCCGGTTCGAAACCAATGGTCGGAAAATTAATGTGCTGGCCTCCCAGTCAACCAAATAGCATGCTTATTTTATCAACTGGAAATATTATATAGTCCTTTATTATTAGAATTAAACCCAAAGTGCAGGCTTATGCATTCAACCAAAAAAGGTGAGCACCGGCGTGTATTAACTGTCGCAGATACATTCCTGTCCTTACACTCAATTAAATCGCTGAGAGCTATGAAACTACTGTCCATTTTTTTACTTGCCTTTTGCTTGCAGGTAAGCGCCAGAAGCTACTCACAAAAGATTACGTATGCCGCGAAGCAAACGTCCCTGATCAAAGTGCTATCAGACGTTTCCAAAAAAACGGAATATGTATTCCTTTATGACTATCAGCTGCTGCAAAACGAAACCACACCAGTGACCATTAATGCGAAAGAAGAGTCACTGAACAGCTTCCTGCAGGAATGCCTGAAAAATCAACCACTGGATTTTGCCATAGACGGCAGAATGGTGACCATTACCCGGGCGAAACCAACACCGGTAAATATTACGGCGACACCACCTATTCATGGTATCGTCCGTAATACCAAAGGAGAGCCGATTCCAGGCGCGTCTGTAAAAGTGAAAGGCAATACCAAAGGTGCCATCACCAATGCTGCCGGCGCCTTTGAGCTGGAAGTACCGGATGGTGCTACCATCGTGATATCGGCCATCGGCTATAAAACCATGGAAATAAAAGCGAAGGATAACCTGGTCATTTCACTGAATGAAGATGTGACAGAGCTGGGTGGTGTGGTCGTTACCGGTTTCCAGACAATAGACCGTAAGAAATTTGCCGGAGCAGCCGTTACCCTGAAAGCAGATAATGTAAAAATAGACGGCGTTACAGACGTAAGCCGTATGCTGGAAGGCCGTGCTGCAGGTGTGAGTATACAGAATGTTTCCGGTACTTTCGGATCCGCACCCAAAGTACGTATCCGCGGCGCTACCTCTATCTCCGGTGAAAACAAACCACTGTGGGTAATCGATGGTGTGGTACTGGAAGATATCGTCAACGTATCCAACGAACAGCTAACTAACGGTAACGCCAGTACGCTATTGGGGTCTTCCGTTGCAGGTATTAATGCCAATGATATTGAAACATTCGATATCCTGAAAGATGCCGCCGCTACAGCGCTCTACGGCGCCCGCGCCATGAACGGCGTAATTGTGATCACCACTAAAAAAGGAAAGATCGGCAGCCCCGTAGTATCTTATACCGGCAATTTTGGTGTGCAACTGAAACCTTCCTACAACAATTACGACATCATGAACTCCGCCGATCAGATGTCGGTATATGCAGAACTGGAACGTAAAAAACTGTTGAAACCGGAAGAACTGATCAACGAACCGACTTCCGGCGTATATGGTAAACTGGGCCGCCTGCTGCAATATCCTGATGGCGACAATAAGTTTGGTGTATTAAATACCCGGGAAGGCAGACAAC
Organism: Chitinophaga sp. 01L420; assembly: GCF_056399985.1. NCBI lineage: Bacteria > Pseudomonadati > Bacteroidota > Chitinophagia > Chitinophagales > Chitinophagaceae > Chitinophaga > Chitinophaga sp. 01L420. The sequence continues at coordinate 24,293 of NZ_JBFTSK010000026.1, read as the reverse complement.
AGTGGCTGCTGAAATATGCCAATGCCAACACCGACTGGTTTGACTTACTGTTCCGGAATTCACTGACCCAGGAACACTCCCTCAGTATCTCCACCGGTACTGATAAATCACAGCTCTATCTCTCTACCAGCTTCTTCAATGACCAGGGATGGACCGTTGCAGATAACGTAAAAAGATATACGGTGAACCTACGGGCCAACTATACCCCTAACAGCAGGTTAACTTACGGCTTCCTGGTAAATGGTAACGTACGTCAGCAGAAAGCACCGGGTACAGAAGACAGGGTGACAGATGCGGTACAGGGTACCTATACCAGGGACTTCGACATCAACCCTTTTTCTTATGCACTCAGCACCAGCAGAGCATTAACCGCATATGACGATAAAGGAAACCTGGAGTATTTCACCCGCAATTTTGCCCCATTCAATATCCTGGACGAAACAAAAAACAACTACACAGATCTGAACCTGATGGACTTCAGATTGCAGGGTAACCTGGGTTATAAAATCAATACACATTTGAACTACGAATTTACCGGCGCAATCAGATACGCCAAAACAACCGTAGAACATAAAGTGAATGAAAACTCCAATGAAGCCAATGCCTACAGGGCAGCCGGCACCACCATTATAACTGAAAATAATAAGTTCCTCTATAAAAACCCGGACTTCCCCAACGACCCGGCAGTAGTGGTATTGCCTTACGGAGGTTTCTATAAAAGAAAAGATATAGAACTGAAGAACTATACCTTCCGGAATCAGTTGACCTTTAACCAGTCATTTAACAACGACAGGCACCAGCTCAACGCGCTGGTGGGACAGGAAGTGAAATATGCGGACCGCGTAACCTCTGGTAGCACCGGCGTGGGCTACCAGTATAATACCGGCGGAACACCTTTTGTCAATTACCTGTTCATTAAAAAGATGACAGAGAATAATGAGACTTACTATGGTATGAGCAATGAATACGATCGCTTCATCGCTTTTTATGCCAACGCCAGTTATACCTATCTTAATAAATACACCCTGACTGCCACCGTAAGGGAAGAAGGCTCCAACAGGCTGGGTAGCTCTGCTAACGCCCGCTGGCTGCCTACCTGGACAGTAGCTGGTGCCTGGAACGTAGACCAGGAAAATTTCCTGAAAGAATCATCTGCCGTAAGTCATATGATTGTGAAAGCCAGTTATGGTTTAAATGCCAGCACTGGTAGCGCCACCAACTCTACCGCTATCCTCCGTTCCTTCGTCACCAACCGCCCTTACATCGTGGATCAGCAAACAGCTATCCTGCTGGCGGCACTGGAAAATGCGGATTTAACCTGGGAGAAAAAATATGAACTGGACCTCGGCACGGATGTCGGCTTCTTTAAAGAAAGACTGGGATTCACTTTTGATTACTACCGCAGAAAAAGCTTTGACCTAATCGGATTGATCAGAACCTCGGGCGTAGGCGGACAGGTAAATCAATTTGCCAACTATGCCAACATGAACTCTCATGGAGTGGATGTGTCATTGACAGGTAAGCTCATTGCACATAAAAATATCAGTTTAAGCAGCACCCTTATTTTCAGCTATAACAATACCCTGATCACCAATGCAAAAAATAACCCGGTGATCATGGACCTGATTGGTGAAGGCGGAGGTGCGCTGGAAGGATACCCGGTAAGAGGCTTGTTCTCCCTGCAAAATGCAGGACTGGATCCCTATGATGGAAAGGCCAGATTTATCAATGATACTGGTAGCGTGTCTCCCGGTGTTTACCTGCAGAGTCATAATGTAAAGAACCTGAAATATGAAGGCCCTTCAGATCCTACCATCACCGGCGGCTGGAACAATACTTTCCGTTACAAAAATTTCTCCCTGAGTGCATTGGTTACTTATCAGGCAGGTAATAAAATAAGATTAACACCGGTATACACCACCAACTATTCCGATTTTAATGCCCTGCCCAACGAGTTTAAAGGAAGATTTACGCTACCCGGAGACGACAAAAAAACCAATATCCCGTCTGTAGCAGATATCTATACACAGGTAGATCTGCTGAACAACACGGAGTATCCTTACAACAACTATAATTTCTCGCACGACCGTGTGGCAGATGGTGGTTTTGTAAGACTGAAAACAGTGACGCTGAGTTATCAGCTCCCATTACCATTGTTAAGCCGGATAGGATTAAAAGGCGGCTCAGTAACGGCAACCGGAAACAATTTATGGCTTATTTATGCTGATCCCCGCTTACATGGCCAGGATCCGGAGTTTTATAATACTGGTGGTGTAGCCCTTCCGGTAAATAAACAAGTCACCTTTTCGCTGAGAGTAAGCCTTTAATTCAAAAAGTATCAATTATGAAAAAACTACTGATATATATAGGTCTGATCACTGGTATCCTGTCATTGCCAGGCTGTAAAAAATACCTGGAAACCCTCCCGGATAACAGGACCGTGATTACTTCACCGGAACAGGTATCCCAGTTGCTCACCACCGCTTATCCGCATGGTACCTACATGTTATTCTGCGAAGCGCTGAGCGATAACGTGGAAGATAAAGGAAACAATGGTGTGGGAATAGATCAGCAAACATTCCTGATCAATTCGCAAACATTCAAATACCAGGATCCTGAATCCGTGACAGAAGATTCCCCGGTAGCTTACTGGGATTCCTGCTACGCCGCTATTGCCGTTGCCAACCAGGCACTCACTTATTGCAACGGACCGGATGCCGCCAATTTTTCCGCACAAAAGGGAGAAGCACTGGTATGCAGAGCCTATGCTCATTTCATGCTGGTAACCCTGTTTGCCAAAGCATACAATCCGGCTACCGCTGCCAGCGATCCGGGTGTACCTTATATTACGGAAGTAAGCAAATCCGTTTTCGCTAAATATGACAGAGGCACAGTAGCCAACGACTATAAGCAGATAGAAAGTGATCTGACGGCTGGCCTACCACTACTCCAGGATAAAATGTATGGTGATGCTCCCAAATTCCACTTCACCGCGCAGGCAGCACACGCATTCGCTGCGAGGTTCTATTTATTCAAAAGGGAATACGATAAAGTAGTAACACATGCCACCGCTGTTTTTGGCAGCGCAAATATTGCATCGCTGATACGTGATCAGGTAGCCGTTTATGGCATGTCGTACGATGACATGGTCACCAACTACACCAGCTCCAACAGCCCTGCCAACATTTTACTGCAGGAAGCACCCGGATCAAAATACATGGACAACTATTATTCCTATCGTTATGGTATCGGGACGGCGCTGAATCAGGAATTGTTAAACTCCGACAACGTAACCGGTGGCTTCTATGCCATCAGTATATATGGTGCCAGTCCCCAGTATTTCAACTTTCCTAAATTCACCAATAAGTTAAAAATACAACCCTTATTTAGTATGGAAGAAGTGCTGATGAACAGGGCTGAAGCCAATATCCGGTTAAAAAATTACCCGGCAGCCATCGCAGACATCAATATATGGATCAGCAAAAATGTTAGCCGCTATACACCGGCAGCGCATAATGTCACCGTCAATAAAATCATCGCATTTTATGGATTGTCACAGGACGCCTCCATGATACAAACGGTGCTGGACATGAAACGGATAACCTATCTGCAGGAAGGACTGAGATGGCTGGATATTTTGCGGTTGGATATACCGGTAATACATACCGGCGCCAATAACTACAGTACCACACTGGTACCCGGCGATAAAAGACGATTGTTGCAATTACCACCCGAAGCTGTCAATGATGGTATGGCACTCAATCCAAGATAAACAACATCCGGTTTAACCTTTCTAAAATGAACACCATGAAACTGAATATATTTCCCAAACTAATGCTGTTACTGTTGCTCGCAACAGGATGGAGCGCCTGTAAAAAGGAAAACGCGCACCTGGATGTGATCCCCGTAGGACTGGGTGGCGACTCTACCGCCACCACACCCAGTGATGTATTTATTTATGATAGTCTCACCATCCCTTATAACATTGCGGTATACTATAAATGGCAACCGGGGCAACTGGATTTTCCTTATGAAATTGTTCCTCCAAAGGAAGCACAGGTAATCCCTTCCCTGAAAGCATTGCTGGCAGTGGCATTCGCACCTTACAACGACCAAACCGGCAGTACGGTCTTCTTAAGAAAATATCTCCCTAAAGTACTTAAAATGGCAGGCAGCGGACAATACCAAAGTAACGGCTCCATCATTTTAGGTCAGGCAGAAGGTGGCACTGCTATGCTGCTGTATGAGATCAATAGCTTCAGCAGACTGGCAAAAGATTCCGCTATACTGAAAGAAATGGGACATACCATGCACCATGAATTCGGGCATATCCTGAACCAGAACATTGCGTTCCCGGTTTCTTTCAAACAAATTACGCCTCACTACACCGGCAACTGGTACAATATTGCTGATCAGACTGCCCGGCAGGAGGGATTTATCTCCGCCTATGCAGAGTCGGATCCGAGAGAAGACTTTGTTGAAATGGTGGCAACCATGTTGATAGGTGGCAGGAATGGTCAATCCGGCTATGATGATTACGAAAAAATAATGGCAGAACAAACCGGTGGTCCCAACTCCGCCTCTTATGCCTTACTAAGGGCCAAAGAAGCAGCGGTAGTGGATTATTATGCGAGAGCATGGTCCATAGACTTTTACGCACTGCAACGCAGATGCCGTCGTGCACTGACTGCCTATTTCCAATAATTGTATCATCTGAATTATTATTTATGAAAAAACTAACGATATATCTGCTTTGCATCACTGCCCTGTTCTCTGGCTGTGACAGAAAATCGGATCTGAATATAGATGGTAAATCTACCGACCAGCGGCTCACAGAAGCCCTGGCAGCCTATCAGCAAAAGCTCGTTGATGCACCTTACGGATGGGTGCTCACAGAGTATACTAATGGTACCGCTCTTAATGGAGGCGTCACACAAACCGGTCCCAAAGTCATCTTCTCTTACTACATGAAGTTTGATAAGAGCGATAAGGTATCGATGATCTCAGACTTTAGTCTGCCGATGTCTACCACCTTCAATACCTCCTCCTACTTTATCAAAGCCACCCAGCGTCCTACGCTGATCTTTGATACCTACAGCTATGTGCATACGCCCTGTGATCCGGATGCATCTATATCCAACAGTCCTTTTGGTTATGGCTTTGGCTGGGGTACTGACTTTGAATTTTCATTTGCCGACAATATCGCGGCAGCTGATTTAGGAGATACCATCCATCTCCGCGGAAATCTGAATAAAAGCGATGCCATCCTCGTGAAAGCCACGCAGGAGGAACAACAGATATTCACCACTGCCGGATTTGGCGCTTATAATACTTTCAATAAAATCCTGACCTACTTCAAACAGGTAACCGGCGGTACAGAACCATTTGAATTAACGCCCGGCATAGGCGGACGTTCCTTTAATATTAAATCAGCCAGTCATCCGGAGCTGATTAATGTAGCTTTCCAGTCTACCGCACATAACATTGTACTGGAAACACCGGTAACCTTAGGCGGACAAACCATCAAGAGCTTCAACAACCTGGTATGGAATGCCGCCTCGAAAACCATCAGCACCAGTATCAACGGCACTACTGCCGCTACTATTTCCCCGGCCCTCGCCCCATTGGCGCCGGAAGCTGATATCGCGGTAAATTTCTATATCGAGGGCAGTGACAATCCATGGCTGGCCACAGCGGGCTTTCATGTAAAGGGCGTGGATGATGCCTATAACCTGTTGAAGCTTACTTACCCGGGAGGCAACTACTTCCGGTTTGTTTTCTATCCTGGTGGCGTAGGTGTAGGCGGCGGCAACTTCATGGATATTGTATCTCCTTACTTCCTGGGTATCGATGACAACTATCCTTACTTAGGCTCAGGTGGTATTTCCAATACTTTTTTTGATGGCGATCGTATCGTATTTGACATGCTGGATTTTGGTTCTCCTGTGGTAAATCCACCGGATCTGTTGTCCACTATTATTCTCCTGGCCACCGGAAAAACCGCGCCTCCGTATGCCGCGGATTCTCCCGGATTTTATGTTGTACGTAAGGAAGATGGCACCTCTTATGACATGGTTTCGGCTGGTGATGCACTGGGATGGATCACGTGGAGTCATCAATAATTTTTAATTCAAAATAACAGCAAATGAAAAAGATATTATTAATAGCCGTTATTACCCTGTTCTGTGCTCATCATATATATGCACAACAAAGTAACCCCCGCGCGGTGGATATCATAAAAGCAGATCGGGTAAAAGCCGTTTCGAAAATTGACTTCACCCATATCTTTCTACAAAAGATAACGGTGTCGGATACGCAAAAGCCGCAGGTAAACAAAATCATAGCAGACTACCTGAATGCGAAAAGAACCCTGGCATTAGCTACCAGGAAAGATCCAACGAGTTATCAGCAACAACAACCGGCATTATTCAACACCTTTAAAACAAACCTCAGTGTGGTACTCAGTTCCTCACAAATGAGTACGTTCCTGGCCAGTAAACCAGCGCCGGGTGATAAAAGAAATTTCCTGAACATCCTATTTTATTAAGAGCGCTAAAAGAAGAAAGCTATGGTCGCAACATGTTGCGACCATAGCTTTCTTCTTTTTATAACATGATGTAACAGAGGGTTACTACTCCGCTTTCTTCCCGAATATCTCCACCCGATGCTGCTCCCCCCATTCTTTCATGGCGGTAATCACACCGGACAAGGTTTTGCAATACGGCGTCAACTCATATTCTACTGTAACCGGCCGGGTATCACATACGGTACGACTGATCAGTTTATTCATTTCCAACTCCTGCAATTCTTTCGAAAGCACCCGCGGAGAAATGTTAATTTCTTTCACCAACTCCCGGAAACGGCGCTTACCTCCTTTATGTAATGTTAAAAGTATGAGCAGCTTCCATTTACCATTGATAGCTTCCAGCGTATCCCGAACCGCCATGCCAGCGGATTTGCAAGCTTTTTCATCTAAATGCTCCATAACAGTATCCTTTTTGTAACTGATTCCACAAGACAAACATACATATTCCGGTATTATTTTCGCTAATCGGATGCTATCCGCAACGTACATGAAATTCATTTGCCAGCTTCTTTCAGGATTACTGATTGCCTTTATTCTTATGGCCTCCGGGAATCCACATCATGCTTATGCTAACATTGGGAATGCTACCGACAGCATTCCTGCTGATTCTATGCACATTGATACCGTACCTATACGCCTGTCCAAAGACACAATGGATGCTCCTATCCACTACAAAGCCAAGGACTCTATCGTGATGCAGATACCCAAAAAACGTATACTACTGTACGGCAATGCCGACACCAAATATAAAGAAACCGGCATCACGGCGGAACGGATAGCCGTAGACCAGGAAACAGGCATGGTAGAAGCAACTAAAATGGTGGATACCGCCGGTAAACCCTATGGCAGGCCAGTGATGACAGACAACGGTCAAAGCTTTGACTCAGATACCATGCTGTTTAATATCAACACCCGCAAAGCAAAAATTTATCATACCCGCTCCGTATACGGAGAAGCATATATAGGCAGCCAGCAGTCGAAACGAATGCCCGACAATACCATCTTCGGCTTTAAAAACACTTTTACTACCTGCGACCTGGACACACCACATTTTCAGTTCCGCGCCCGCAAAATAAAAGTCATCCCCGACAAACTGGTGATTTCCGGTCCGGCTAACCTGGAAATTGAAGGCATCCCTACTCCCCTGTTTATTCCTTTCGCCATTTTCCCACTCACACAGGGACAACGGTCGGGGATACTGCCACCGCAGTACGTAGTCAATCAACAAAAAGGAATAGGGCTCGAAAACGGCGGCTACTACCTGGGCCTGGGCGAAAACTTCGATCTCACCATGCGCGGGGATATCTATTCCTACGGCAGCTGGAGCCTCACTGCCAGCCCCACTTACCGCAAAAGATACAAATACAACGGAGGACTGAACTTCAGCTTTGCCAATACCCGCTTCGGCGATCCTAAAGTGACATCAGAATTCAGTACCTCTAAAGATTTCCGGGTAACCTGGAATCACAGCATGGACAGCAAAGCCCGTCCCGGCGTTAACTTCGGAGCAGCGGTCAACTTCGGGACCTCCTCCTATAACAAATACAACGTGTATGATTATAATACCCGTGTAAATAATAATATCGGATCATCTATTACTTTCTCCAAAACCTGGATAGGGAAACCTTACAACCTGACGCTGGGGTTGAACCATTCGCAAAACCTCAGTACCCGCGATGTATCCGTTTCCTTCCCGGATGGTACCTTCACTGTCAATACTATCTATCCATTCCAGCGGAAAGAAATGGTGGGCAGCCCAAAATGGTACGAAAAAATAGGCGTTTCCTATAATACTGTTTTGCGTAACCAGGCTAACTTCAAAGATTCCCTGTTTGGCAAACAGGCCATGTTTGATGCCATGCAAACGGGTATGCAACATAATATCCCGATTTCCTTTTCTATACCGGTATTTAAAACATTTACCTTATCTCCGGGCATTAACTATACCGAGTACTGGTATACGAAAAAGTTTATCCGTAAATGGAAAGATGATAAATACAATCCCGGGCTGAAGATGAATGGCGCTATTGACACCAGTTATGAAGCCGGATTTTTCACTGCCCGTGATGTCAGCGCCAGCATGTCGTTGTCTACCGCCATGTATGGCATGTACACGTTCAATAAAAATTCCAAAATAAAAGCCATCCGGCATGTGATGCGCCCTACTCTGAGCGCCAGCTACCGGCCGGATCTGAATCCCACTCTTTATAAGGAACTGCAATATAACAAGGCCGGTGACAAAACTATGGTATCCGTATATGACGGCGCCATTATCGGCGTGCCTTCTCCTGGTTCTTTTGGTGGCCTGAACTTCGGGTTGGACAATAACCTGGAGATGAAAGTATATTCCAAAAAAGATACTACGGGCAACCATGAACGAAAAATAAAACTGCTGGATGGTTTTGGGATCAACGGCAGCTATAACCTGGTAGCCGATTCCTTCAAACTTTCCACCTTCAGTTTATATGCACGTACCAACTTGTTCGACAAGCTGAATATCTCTGCCAGCGGTAATATTGATCCTTACCAGACAGATGCCCGTGGTCGCCGCATTGATAAATACGTATGGCAACAAGGTAGAATCAGCCTGGGTCGTTTAACCAACGCCAGTATGGCAAAGCCACCCAGCCTAATACAGCTGGTGTTTATGGCGAAAGCGAAAAATATATTGGGGTAAAAGGTGTTTCGGATGCACCGCAGCAGGCAGGTGTTGCGGGTGTTAGTCCGGAGGGACCGGGGGTAACCGGTGAATCTGTGAAATCAGTCGGGGTATACGGTCATAGTAAAGAATGGATCGGGATACAGGGCGAATCTGATCAACTGACGGGTGTATTTGGCAAGAGTAAAGTATGGCTGGGAGTACATGGCGAATCAGAGCGGTCAACCGGTGTGTACGGCAAGAGCTATGCAGGAACCGGGTTACATGGGGAATCGGCAAAAGGCTCCGGTGTTATCGGTTTCAGTGAGGCGTGGATCGGGGTATATGGAGAGTCGAAAGATCAGCCACCCCTTTCGGTTCTTAATCAGGACATCCCGCATGGGGAAGCCGAAGGAAAAGTACATCACCAGGGGCCCAAAATAGAGAAGGGGATCGGTATTGGTGTTCTGGGTAAAAGTACCTCCGGAAGAGGAGTACTGGGCGAAAGCCAAACCAACACCGCTGTAGAGGGCCAGAGTAACGCCGGATTTGGCGTATGGGGAGAAAGTAAAACTAATACAGGAGTAGTTGGTAAAAGTAAATCAGGAATCGGCATATGGGCGGAAAGTGAAACCTTTGAAGCGCTCCACGCAGAAACAAGATCGCCACGTTTACACGCCATCACTGCCCTTCACCTGAACCCCGTAGGAACCGGCGCTGCACTGTTTGCGAAGAAGGAAGGCCAGGGAGGGCATGCCGGATTTTTCGAAGGCAATGTTCACGTAACAGGTAACATAACCGCAGATGGAGATATCTGCTGCCAGGGGGCCGACTTCGCGGAAGATTTTAATGTGGTAAATGAAGTGGATGCGGAACCCGGCACTGTAATGATATTGGGAGAAGAAGACTTTCTCCGGGTAAGTGCAAACGAATATGATAAACGCGTTGCGGGGATCATATCCGGGGCAGGCACTTACAGACCCGGAATTATATTGGATAAGCAGCAATCAGTTAACGCCAGGAAACCACTTGCGCTGATGGGAAAGGTTTTTTGTAAAGTAGATGCGCAGTACGGTGCTATTGAAACTGGGGACCTGCTCACCACTTCATTTACGCCGGGACATGCTATGAAAGCATCAGATCCGGTGAGGGCATTTGGTGCTGTGATAGGTAAAGCACTGAAACCTCTGGCCAACGGACAGGGATACATTCCAGTGCTGGTGTCGCTACGGTAACTTAAAAAACCAGATCATGTTATCAGTTAAACAAGCCATTATACGGCAGGAGAAACTTTTAGGTGAAACATATTTTCCGCCTTATTGTCTTACCGCGTTAAATCAACGGTTTCAGCCCGGTGATCATTGTCTTATCAGCTTGTTGCGTAAGATGTACGGTCGCGCCGGAGGTTGGGAAATGCCGGACAAAGATACCGTGATACTAACCCGAGTGATCACTTCCGACGGATGGTATGCCTTTGGTGCAACTGTAACAGTAGTTTTGCACAGAAGTGGTGAGGTGAATTTTCGATGCGAGGTAAAGAATAGCAGCATTGGAGGCAGGGACCATTACGATTACAGGATTGCAGTGCTGATCACTACTTTAAGCGGTAAGGTAATATTGCTCCGGAAATCCGGTTTGATTGATCACAGAGGAGAAGATATTCTCCATGAAACAATGTCCAGCCCTGTGGTGGCAGAGTTTTTTGAAGAATTTATTAATAGCTGGATAGATACTGTTACAGATTATTCCAGCAGTATTGTAAGTACCATTGAAGACGGCATCCAGTTAGTGTTCTCCTGGATACTGGGGCTCGCACTTATCCCCACGCAGTTCATCGGATTTATTATTTTCCTGGGTACTGAATTAGGCTCACTGGCAGTTACCGGCTCATTCGAAACAGGTGCACGTATTATCAACGGCACATTATGGATGATGGGGCCTTATGGTACCTTCTATGCTATCGCCGGAGGCGCTGTGATTGCGATTGGATCTAACCAGAAAGAATTAGGCGAGGAAGAATACAATTGGGCCAACCAATTAATTTTTAATAATACGCTTCCGCCGAGAAATTCGATATTACTAACGGATACCACTGGCGCTAACCACCGGGGATTTACTTTTCCGATGTACGGTTCGCTGATCACGCTCAATATGGGAGCAGACGGTTTTGCTGATCCCCGGAAATATCTGGTAAATCAAACAAATCCCACCAACGGTACTATGCTGAAATATGGCGAAGTGCTTATACATGAGCTGGTACATGCCTGGCAAATTTATCACACAACTCTTTCCCAGACATTTATAGCGGGGGCTTTTGCAAATGCCGTATGTGAGCAGTTTGGCGTTAACCCATACCCTTATGAATGGCCACCGGAAAAACCATATGACACCTACAATCTGGAGCAACAAGCTGCTATTGTCAGCGATTGGTACAACGGCTTTTTCAACGGAGGGGAGTTCGATAAACTTAATATTGATCTTATCAATGGTGCAAACGATCCCAGGTTTAAATATATAAGAGACGTTATTCAGCATCCATAGCGAGCAACTTTTCCCAACAGTCAGGGGATAAATTTTCCCAATCACTAAACTCTGATAAAATGAAACACTATCTTTTTGCCTTCCTCCTGCTCAGCTTTATAGCCTGCAAAAAAGGAGATGATGGCCCCCAAGGACCTCAGGGCCCGCAAGGGAACGCCAGTGTTACGATGTATACATTTGAATCGCAAAGCTTTGTAGGACTACTTAGGCTTTATCTGAAGGATATTTCACCAGGTAGAATAGACTCCAGCCTTATTCTTGTTTATTATAATCCTTATCCGGAAGCTACCACGGCATGGTATCCCTCGCCTGGTATCGGTTCTGGTGCCGGTCCTGGCCCTATTTATCAAACGCGTTTTTATCTTTATCAGTCAAGTGCCTCTCCAAGTATTTACGAATTGAGATTATTTACGTCGGATCTAAAGGGATTCGTTTATCCTAATCCGGTGACTTTTAGAAAGATCAGGGTTATTATTGCACCTGCCGCTAATATCATCCCCGGGGCCAGGCAAAGCAGTAGTCCGCCGGTCAATTATGCCGATTATTATGCGGTGCTGAGGTATTATCACCTTTCCGAATAGAGAGGTCCGGAATTAGTAGTAATTTTGAGAAAATCACCTGCTTGAGCTGTACACCCCGATATTGCCTGCTCTCGTTTATGGTATTGAGTTATCACTTGCTGGCAGCTCAGACCAGTGGATTGTTTTTTGAAAATTATACTTCTCAGAACGGTCTGTCTCAGAACAGTTGCTTTGCCATTGCACAGGATGCAGAAGGATTTATGTGGTTTGGTACGCAGGATGGCCTTAACCGATATGATGGTAAACAGTTTAAAATTTTTCTACCGCAAAATGATGCCGGTAAAAAATTACCTTCTAACTATATTTCATCGCTCTTTTTTGATCCTTATAAAAAACTATTGTGGGTGGGTACTGTCCGCGGTGCCTGTATCTATTACACTGAAAGGGATTCCCTGCTGAGGGTCAGTGAACTTTTCCCTTTTGCGACCCTTTTGGAAAAGATACCCATAAAGCAAATTGTCAGCTTCCGGGAAAATGAATACTGGATCATTACCTATAACAACGGGCTATTGCAAATGAATACGGAAGCGCAAAGTATCCATACTTTTTTTGGCGATGAGGAGAACCGGTCTCTCGTAAGCAGCATTGTTTTGCATCAGGGAAAAATTATAGTAGCAGTATCGCAACATTTGTTTTGCATAGTACTGCAGAACGGTCATTATGAAGCGCAGCCGGTACCTATACAACATTCCTTTTCAGAAATAAGAGAATTATTTTCCTATAGGAATACTTTGTGGGTTGGTACGTCAACGGAAGGATGTTTCTATATAAACACCCCACTTGAAGCAGCACAGAATATTCATCCGTTTCTGTCCACTGCCGGAGGTATTGGTTGCTTTGCGACAGACAGCACCGGCAACTTATGGATAGGTACAAGAGGGAATGGCATTATGCGGCTTAATGCTCGTTCACAATTAATACAAACCGCCGTACACAACAGATATGATGATCGTACCCCGGGAAAAGATTTTGTATTATCCCTGTTCCGTGACCGGCAAAATATGATGTGGTGCGGCCTTAGCGGTGGCGGTATCGCTAAATATGATCCGTTGAAATATCAATTTGGCAACCTGACTAACGAACCGCTGAATGCCGCTACGCTGCCCGATAATATGATTTTTGATATCTATAAAGATAAAGATGGCAAACACTATGCAGGTACTCAGAATAAAGGATTGGTGACATGGGATACGGCTACAAACCATTTTTACCGTTACCCTGCATTTGCAGCATTTGGTACAGCAGACAATACCATTTACGATATTACAGAAGATGACCATCAACTCTGGATAGCCAGTTGGGGAGGGCTAATCCGGTCTGATAAGAAAAGGCAACAATTCTATCTCTTGGACGATGATAGTTTGCTCACCGCAAAAAAACTGTATTGTGTGCATAAGTTAAAAAATGCAGACAGTCTTTTTATTACCGGTGAAAACGGCCCCGCATTTTTTTCGTTGAAAGACCATCACTGGACAAGTTGTTCAGACAAATTACTACAGCAAAATGCTTATATCGGCAGGTATATTTATGAAGATCAGGATAACGTAGTATGGATCTGTACCACAGGTGGAGGCCTCATAAAATACGACTACCCAACGGGCCGGTTTGAAATCCAGGAAGCTGTAAGACAATACTCGCCTAATACAAGGCACCTCCTGCGTGATGGAGATTTATTCTGGATAGCCACCGACAATGGTATTGTCCAATATGATTTCAAAAGGAAAAAAGTGATCAGGCATGTTACCATTAATACCGCAAATACCTCCGGCGTATGTTATGCTATTCAGAAAGACCGTAAAGGTTTTTTATGGGTAAGCACCAACACCGGCCTGTATAAAATGGATCCTGGAAATTACCAGGTACAGCATTACGACCTGGATAACGGCCTTGGTTTTCTTGAATACAATACCGCCAGCGCGCTTACTGAAGATGATGGTACCCTTTTATTTGGTGGAGTGGGAGGCATCATAAAATTTGACCCTTTGGCGCTCAGGGAAAATACATTCAGTCCGGACCCACTCATCACTGCGATGCAGGTAAATGGCGTTGCATGGCCATTGAATAATTCAACACACACGATGAATGAAATTGTATTACATCACCAACAGAATTTTATCACCTTACAATTTGCAGTGAATAGTTTTTCAAACAGTGCAAACAATCAGTTTGCCTACCGGATGCTCGGGCTCAGTGATAACTGGACTAATAGTGGTAATAATAATGAAGCCAGTTATACCAGTCTCCCGTCAGGTACATACCGCTTTCAACTGCGATCGGCCAATAGTGATGGAAAATGGAGCCAGGGAATTACTACACTGGCCTTCACCATTCTGCCACCCTGGTGGCAGTCATGGTGGTTTCGCACCGGCTGCCTGCTGGCTATAGCCGGCATTGTTTTATGGGTGGTTCGCAGGAGAATTAGTAACATCCGTTATGAAGCAGCCCTGAAACAAAAGATTACGGAAACAGAAATGATGGCGCTGAGAGCACAGATGAATCCACATTTTATTTTCAATTGCATTAATAGTATTGACGCACTGATACAAAGTAATGATAAATATTACGCGACTGTTTACCTGAATAAATTTGCTAAGCTCCTCCGTAACATTCTTGATAGTTCGAAACAGAATACCGTCACACTCACCCGGGATCTGGAAACACTGCAACTGTATATCGACCTGGAACAACTCAGGTATGAAAATAAATTTACGGTTTCTATAATGACAGACGAAGCGCTATTACAGGATGATTATAAGGTGCCCCCCCTGATTGTGCAACCCTATGTGGAAAATGCTATTTTACATGGCCTGAAGAACCGGCAAGATAATGATGGTAACCTGACGATCACGATTACCAAGCAGCAAGAGTACATTGAGTACGTGATTGAAGACAATGGTGTTGGCCGGAATTTCCTCAAAAGCGGATCTCCCAGGGGAGCTAAATCTTACGGCATGGAAATGAGCCAGGATAGGGTCAGGTTTTTTAATAGCGAAGACAATGCTTCAGTAGTAGTAACTGATCTCAGGCATAAGGGAGCAGCAGCAGGTACAAGAGTACAGGTCCTTTTAAAAATACAATAATGCTTACAGCAATTATCATAGATGATGAACAAAAAGGTCGCATTGCCCTCAGGGAAAAGCTGCTTAATTATTGCCCGGACGTAGCGCTTATTGGGGAGGCCGTTGATGGATTGAATGGACTCCATCTGATCAAAGAACAAAAACCGGATATTGTTTTCCTGGATATTGAAATGCCCCGCATGGACGGTTTTGAAATGCTTAATCAACTGCCACATAAAAATTTTAATCTCATCTTTACTACGGCTTATGATCAATATGCCATCAAAGCTATCAAATATGCAGCTTTTGACTATCTGCTTAAGCCCATTGATATTGAAGAACTAAGATCAGCTATTAAAAGAGTAAATGGACAATCACAGGGGCCGACAGAAAAAAAGCTGGAAGTGTTGCAGCTAAACCTGGGCGCTGCATATCCTCTCAGTAAAATCGCCATCCCAACCCTCAACGGGCTTCTATTCTTCAACACAAGTGATATCATACACCTGGAGGCCCAAAGTAATTACACCTGCCTCTATTTCACTAATCAGTCCAAATTACTCACCAGCCGTACACTTAAAGAATTTGAGGAGTTATTGCCTACCGATATTTTCTTTCGTACGCACCACTCTCATATCATTAACCTCAACTATATCAAGCGCTACATAAAAGGAGATGGCGGACAGATTGAACTGCAAAATGGCAGTTGTGTAACGGTTTCCCGGCGTAAGAAAGATGAGTTCTTAAAAACCTTCGGACATGGAACATGACAGAAAAGTATTAAAATTTAAGAAGTCAGTGTAACCCTGAGTAAGACAAAAACTTTACTTAACAAGCTTTTCCAGTATCGCAACCGCTTCAGCTAACTCTTTATTATTAAGCGACGCGAAACCAAACCGTATTCCATTCTGCGAAGTAGTACCGTAATGATATTGCTCGCCGGAAGTAATCCGCATTCCCATTTTGCCTGCTTTTTCTGATAATTTTTTCAGGGATATTTTTTTGGAGAAGCGTAACCAAATGGCCATACCGCCGGTAGGCACTGTAAATTGCACGGCATCTCCCAGGCGCGATTGTAATAGCTCACAAAGCAGGTCGCGCCGCTCCCGGTATACTTTATTGGACTTTTTCAGGTGTCTTTCTATGGTACCATCTGCCAGCAGATTGGCCAGTGCCTGTTCAGTAAGATTATCTCCGCGCAGGTCCATGAGGCGGCGCAGGGATGCTGATCCCTCAATAAAATCAGCTGGTGCAATCATGAAACCGATGCGGATAGATAAGCCCAATGATTTGGTAAAAGAGCCAATATAAATCACATTACCCCCATGATCTGCACTGGCCAAAGGCAAAATGGGCGCAGAGCTATAATGAAAATCATAGTCATAATCATCTTCAATAACAGGTAACTTATATTTCCGTATCACCTCCAGCAGCTTCATTCGGCGGGCAGCACTCAACGTAACGGTAGTAGGGTGATGATGATGTGTAATCAGATACAACATCTTTATTTTTTTACTGCTGCATAACTGTTCAATAGCATCTACATCAATACCATCTTCATCTACCGGTACATATATTAACCGGGCGCCCAGTTGTTCAAAACACAGGTCCGCGAAAAAATAATTCGGACTGCCAACAATTACATAGTCATCTTTTTTGATGATCATGGCAGCAGCCAGGTAAATGGCCATTTGTGCGCCCCGGGTAATCATCACATTGTCGATGGTGATGCTGAGTCCCCGTGTATTGGTAAGATAGGTTTGCATTTCCCGGCGCAATGCTTCGCTGCCGGTAGCATTGCCATACATCAGGAGTTTGTAATAGCGGGGGCTTTCTATAACGGAGCGGCATTCCCGCACCCAGGCGCCGAGTGGGGCCAGGCGGGCATCCGGAAATCCATCATTGACCACCAATAGGTTGCCGGTAGTGGCAGGCGGTAAAGGCACCGGCACCGTAGGCACTGTATGAAAGGCAAATGCTGCTTCACTACCATAAGGTGATACCGTTTTCCGGAAACTACGGGGCCGGATCACCGGTAAATTGGCGGCAACCATCACCCCTTTTCGGGGCACTGCTACCAGCCAGTCCTGGCTGATCAACTCTTCGTATGCGGCGATCACGGTTTTACGATGCAATGCCAGCTGCTCCGCCAATATCCGGCTGCCGGGCAGGAAGAGGCCCGGCTTCAGGATGCCTTCCTGGATCAACCCTATCAAACGGTTGGCGATTTGCTGATACACCGGCAGCTTCAGCGATTTATCTGTTTCTATAAGCGTTTTAAATGGAAGCATCTGGACTACTCATCAATTGTTAAGTGGACTACTAAGATACTCCAGTACAAAGTAATTTTGTAGCATAATTTTTAAGTTACAAAGAAGCATCATGACGGAACGTTTTATAATGAAAGAAGTAGATCCGGCTGCATTCAAAGCGATGCTGGGACTGGAAAGCTACCTGTCCTCCACCAGCATTTCACCTCTCCATCACGAATTAATCAGGGTAAGAGCATCACAACTCAATGGTTGTGCCTATTGCATCAATAAACATACAGAAGATGCCCGTAAAATGGGAGAAACAGAGCAGCGTTTATACCTGCTCAACGCCTGGCGCGAAGCTCCACAATTCAGTGAAGAAGAAAAAATCATCCTGGCCATCACTGAAGAAGTCACCTTCATCACCCAGCAGGGACTTACAGAAGCCACCTATCAAAAGGCGGTACAGCATTTCGGCATAAAAGGTACGGCCGAACTGATCATGGCTGTCAATGTTATTAACGCCTGGGATCGTATTGGGATATCCTCACGCCGCGTACCAGGTAAATAAACTTTGGGACAATTCATAGTTCGTAATTTGAAAATCACTTTATGCCATCTATTAAAAAATCCAATACCGACGCCGATTTCCAGGCATGCACAGAAGTGATTCTTTTTCTGCGTCCACATTTACAAAAGGAAAATCTGCTGGCGCAGATAAAGGAAATGCAGCAGGAAGACTACCAGCTGATATATATCACGGCAGACGAAGATCCTTCCAAAGTAGTGGCTTTCGCAGGCTTCCGGCATATGAACAAATTACATAGTGGTAAGGTGATTTATATAGATGATCTGGCCTGTTTGCCCGCGTATCAGGGAAGAGGCTATGCAGGATTGCTGCTGAATTATATTAAAGCATTGGCAAAAGCAGAAGGTTTGCGCTCTGTGCAACTGGATTCCGGTCATTCGCTGCACCCGGCACACCGGGTGTATCACCGGCAGGGATTTCATATTTCCGCGCATCATTTTTCACAACCCTTGTAAACAAGGTCAGTAGCGGCATACGGGCTATACGATATCAACGGGCCGATATCGTATAGTCGTTACTGTTTTTTAGCGAGTACCTTCAGCACTACTGTTAGCTTATCATCAATGGCATTATCAGGTCCTACGCCAAAATCTTTACGGTTAATGACAAACTGCCCGTTCAGCTGGCAGCTGTTGGCAGCTACCACGGCTGTAAAGGGAAAGGAGATCGTTTTGGTCACCCCTTTAATTGTTAGTGCACCAGTGAGCTGGTAAGTATTGGGCTTGTCGGTAGCCGCCACAGAAGTGGAAAGCAGCCGCATCACCGGGTATTTACCTGCATTAAAATATTTCTCTTCCAGCAAATCCCTGTCACGTTTACCAATACCGGTACTGATGGTATTAACAGCTACGGTGGCATCTATCACGGCCGACTTCAGGTCATGCGGATCAAAACGGATATTACCTTTCAATCCTTTGAAATAGCCATTCACCGTACTGGTGAAAACAAGGTGATTGATGATCGTAAACTTAATGGTGGAACCATCATCAGCAACGGTATATTGCTGCGCCTGTAATGTGGTACCACATAATATCAACAACGAAAATAGCAAAAGACGGAGTTTGGATACAGGAGCTTTCATGATACAAAGTTGTCTGTTTACAATGATTTGGCCAAATCGCGTACCACGTTTGGAAAGTCTTGAATCAGGTTGAAAAACGGGGGAATACCTTTTTTCAATATTCTCCAAATGCCAATACACCCGGATTCGTTGCCATCAAATTATACCACACTATATTTGAATATTATTAAACATTAATACAAATGCGTTAGATAATATTCAATATTTAGACTACTTTTATCTTATCAAAATAATCTCAGATGGCAAAACAAATGTCTATCATTCCTTTTACGGGAAAACTTGGTAACCTCATAGGGTATAAGCGCAACGGCAACTACTTCCTGCGTAGCATGCCTAAAAGCGTACGGCAAACGACTGCTACCCGCCGCGCATCCCGTCGCTTTGGCATCGCCAGCAGGAAAGGCGCTTTTATCCGTCATGCTTTCTACAGTAACCTGGATATCCCGTGTGACGACGGCCACATCAATCGGCTCAACAGGCTACTCATTGCTGCCGGCGATCATCACGCCGCCATAACAGGTTTCCGCTTCAATCGGCATACTGGCGTAGTTCGTTTCTTTACGGTGGCTCCACGGCTGTGCAGTAACGGAATATTAAATATTCCCGCACAAACCATCGCCGGGCATAAAGGTATTACTGCGCTGGAGGTAAAAGTGATCGCAATGCGTATTGATTTTATATCACGCCAGGTGGCGGGTAGTGAAACGGTTACGCTAATGATAGATCCGGATACCGCTTTCCAGGAAACAAATGTTTCGCTGGATGTACCCGGACAGGGATCACTGGTAGTAGTTTTCCAGGTAAGAGCCATATACAAAGATGGCCCATCCAGCAGCAGACAATATATGGCCGCTGATATTATTGCGGTGGCAGCGCCACAAGTACTCAAATATGCTAATAAACGTACTTACCCAAAGCAGACGATATGGCCTCCAAAACTTACCTGGCCACACGCATATCCTGCTGTCATTCAACTGGAATAAAGCTATCCTGCCCCAGAGATATTTTGATAAATAAACCCTTTATGCCTGCTTCCTTTGAATAATATATCTCTTTCCGCAGCTACCTCCTGGTGCTGAAGCAGCGCTGCTATGGCCAGTGCTGATCTCCATCCATTTGCTAATGCAATTTCATCGGGGTTATATATCCGGAAGTCATCCCAGCATCAAGTCCACCTCTCCTGCAGTGCTACTGTAGGTACATAGCGGGTGTCAGGTATAGCATCAACGGATGCTACATAATGACAATACATCTTTCCGTGTACTTACAAAAACAGCGGGCCACCCTTGCATGGTTACCCGCTGTACATCTATCATTATAAAAAAAAGCTACTTTTTGCCTGTTTCTTCTTTATAGGCGCTCACATATTCGTGTATAATTTCTGTCAGGTTCTCACCTATCAGCGTATAAGCATCTGTAGGGAGATTGGCCAGCGATACCCGTACCGACCATTCAGGGCCACCAAACCCGCCGCCATTGAGTAATACAATAGCCGTTTTTTCCGCGAGCCTGAAAAGGATATCCGTAGGCTGCATTTTCTTTTGCAGCCATTGGGAGAAATCATCTCCATAAATTTTACTCGCCCAGGAAGCAATATCTATTTCGGAATAATAGCCCGTATTCAATGGATCATCTATTTGTTCCAGTTCTATTTTATCCCATAATAGTTTCAGGCGTTTGTGTACCAGTTCCTGCGCAATCTTTTTATAATTATTCTCTTTATCCAGCAACGCAAACAAACTGAATAACGTCATTTGTGTTTGCTGCGGTAAAGATAATCCGGCGGTATGATTCAGTGCTACCTGCCGGCTGTCCGCTACCATACGGTCAATGAACTTCATCTGCTCCGGATGCAGGGTGGTAGTGTTATAGCGCTTGGCCAGCCCTTTCTTCGCCGTGGCGGGCAATTCACTGATCAGCTTATCGTATACGTTATGCTCATGTATAGCGATCACGCCTAAACGCCAACCGGTACAACCAAAGTATTTCGAGAACGAATATACGCAGATCGTGTTAAATGGAATTTTTGATAAAAGAGAATGAAATCCGTTAACGAAAGTACCGTATACATCATCCGTAACAATCATCAGATTGGGATTATCTTTCTTCACAATAGCCGCCAGCTTATCCATGATAGCAGGGTCTATGGCCCTGGAAGGAGGATTACTGGGGTTCACGGTAAACAATACTTTAATTTCCGGGTCTTTCAGCTTTTTCAATTCTTCATCCGGATACTGCCAGGTATGTCTGCCTTCTTTCGTTTGGCCGATAGCGTTAATATATACTACTTCAAACTGATAACGTTCCAGTTCGGGAATTTCCAGGTAAGGCGTAAACGTGGGTACCATCAAAGCGATGCGGGAACCCTGTTTCAACAATTTGTTCTGCATCAGCGAATCGAAGATGTAACACATGGCAGCAGTGCCACCTTCTACCGCAAACAGGTCAAATTTTCCTTTGATCGCCTGTCCTCCGCACATTTCCTGTACAATATAATCATGTACAATTGGCTCCATGTGGGCTAACATACGGCCTGGCACCGGGTATTCGTTACCGATAATACTTTCTGCCAGTTCAAAAACAAATTCATCTTCTCCGAAATTATGTTGCTGAATACCGTATAGGTATGCCTGTTGTAGCAGGTTGGCGCCGGGTACACTTTTATGCAGGGCCAGGAAAGATTTGAAGCGGTCGCCGATACCACTCTTTTCCGGAACGCCGGCAAAGCCGTGGTTGTCTGCCATATTACGCCGGCATTCTGCGATACCAAATTGTCCCAGCAGGAAATAAGCTTCCCTTGGTATGGTAGCTACCCAGTTAGGGTTACCACGACCTGCATTCAGCATTATCTCCGTACTTTTTTCTGCTTTACTTTTCGCCAGTGAAATGAGGGTGTCCTTCAGTTCAAACGGACTTAGTTTCTGCAACGCACGTTGCTCTGCTACCGTGGTTTTGATATAAGACAGGGCCATAGCTTATGTTTGGAGGATCAATATTTAAAGAAATAACTCTGCAAAATGTCTTTGTTGGTGGTTTGTGTAAGTCCCAGCATTAACAGTATCCTTGCTTTCTGGGGGTTCAGGTCATCGCTGACAATAGTACCCAGTGTTTTATCATCTACTTCATCATATTGTGTTACCCTGCCGGATCCTACATGGCTGGACCTTACCACTACAATTCCTTTTTTCACCGCTGCTGCAATAGCATCATAAAAAGCTTTGTTGAAATTACCATTGCCTACACCCGCAATCACGATGCCTTTATACCCTTCTTTTACGAAGTTGTCGATGGCCACCGGTTCGGCATCTGCATACATATATGCGATCCCCACTTTAGGCAGCGTTTTATCTCCGGTAATATTAAAGGGTGTTTCTTTGTCGGACTTGCGCATAGGACTCATGTAGTAAATCACTTTACCGTCATATACCTGTCCTATAGGCCCCAGGTTGGGAGACCGGAAAGCATCTACTTTGGTAGTACTGCCTTTGGATACATCGCGGCCATCAAAAATGCTTTCATTAAAAACCACCATTACGCCGCGTCCATTTGATTTGGTATTGGCAGCTACCGTAACGGCATCATATAAATTTTTGGGACCATCTGCACTGATGGCTGTAGAGGGGCGCATAGACCCGGTGAGTACTACCGGCTTATCACTGCGTACGGTCAGGTTCAGAAAATAGGCAGTTTCTTCCTGGGTATCGGTACCATGTGTAATCACAATTCCTTCTGCTTCATTATGGACAAATATTTCGTTGATACGCCTGTTCAGTTTCTGCCAGATCTCGATCGTCATATCCTGACTGCCCACATTGGCAATCTGTTCCCCGGTAATAGTCGCAATGTTTTCAATACCCGGAACAGCCTTCAGTAACGATTCAATAGGTACCTTACCTGCCGTATAAGCCGCCCTGTCAGCAGATGCTCCTTCTCCCGCGATGGTACCACCTGTAGCCAGAATGATGATGCGTGGTTTCTGGGCAAAGGAGGTAACACAGACAAATAATACTACGATTAAAGTACATAAGGTTCTCATATGTAGTGCTTTTAATACCTTTAGATTGTTTGGTAGGAATTGTCAGGATATTAGAACACCAGAAGTCCTGTTATTGTTCGCGTGCGATTTTTTGTCGGGAGCGGGACAAAAGTTTTCTTTGACATAGAAAGAATAAAAAAAGATTTGGGGAGATGCAAACGAAAATATCCGCTTACATCTCCCCAAATCTTTTTTTATTCTTTAATATTAAACGCCCTCCGCTACCTTCTTCAGGCCGGTCAACACTGTTTTCCAGTTTTCCTTTGAATGATCACAGGCTTCCTGGTTGGCAAAGTTCGACTGGGTGATAGAAAACTGGGTATGATCACTTCCCTTGTCTTCCAGGCGATAAACAATCGTCGAATAATTCTCCGGTACATCTTCCCTGCCAGAGCTCAGATAACTGTACGATAATAACTTTCCTTTCTCCACATCCAACACTTCTCCTTTTTCCTCATAATGTTTTCCTTCCCATTCACAAGACCAGATCACCGGGCTACCTTTTTTCCAATCGCTGTCTACCTCTGTTCCAAAAAAATAACTTTTAATCTTTGCTTTATCCGTGATAGCGGTCCACACTTTGGAAGCGGGAGCATGAATACTGATAGATTCCGTTACTGTCAATTGCTTGTCCATAATAAAGTGTTTTAAATTGTACTACAATATTAGGCAGTTGCTAAGGGAGCGGATTGCATTTTACGGATTAATTCTAACCGAATTGGGGGTGACCCCAAATTTCTTTTTAAAAGCATTATTAAAATGCTGAGGTGTGGAATAACCTAATTCATATGCTATTTCTGCTGATGTTTTCTCTGTATCCAGTAAGTATTGATTAGCCAATTGCAACCGCTGCCCGGTTAAATATTCAAACACAGTGGCATTAAAGGTTTCTTTAAACCCGCGTTTTAACTTGTATTCGTTCAGCCCTACCAG